>DASVEF010000093.1:0-3565 GCA_036380715.1 Thermoanaerobaculia bacterium
GACACCTACCGCGTCTTCCTCTCGGCCGTCACACGGGAGCTGGGCTCCTATCGGAAGGAGGTCGCCCGGGTGCTGCGGCGCAAGGAGATCGAGGTCCGGGAGCAGGAGCACTTCCGCCAGGGTCCGGCGACGCTGCTCGAAAGACTCCAGGCTTATATCGAACAGTGCGACGCTGTGATCCTCCTGATCGGCGAACGCTGCGGGGCCTTTCCCACCGAGGAGCACGTCGCGGCGCTGGGGACGGTACCCGTCTTCGAGTCCTACCGCAGGTCCACGGGGCAGGCGCGCGCCTCGTACACGCAGTGGGAGCTGTTTCTCGCCAAGCAGTACGGCAAAGAGACCTACGTCTTTCTCTCCACTCCGGGCTTCACGCCGGACGAGCCGAACACCGAGGGCGCCGACCTCCAGGCCTGCCAGGCGGCGTATCGCGCGTGGGTGAAGGCGTCGGGCGAGCACTACGACGGGCTGACGACCCGGGAAAAGCTGGTCGAGGACGTGCTGGTCCTGCCGTTTCCCGACCTCAGCGCACCGAAGCCCATCGTCCTCCCGTTCCCCTCTCTCGGCCCGCTCTTCCACGGCCGGGAGGGGATGCTGGCCCGGCTACGCGAGACCCTGGAGAGCGCTCCCGCCGGACGGGCGACGGCGATTGCGGGCAAGGCGGTCCATGGCCTGGGCGGGGTGGGCAAGACGCGGCTGGCGGTCGAGTACGCCTGGAAGCATGCAGCGGACTATTCAGCCGTGCTGTTCGTGGGCGCGGGGTCGCCAGCCGATCTGCGGCGCAACCTCGCGGCGCTCAGCGATCGCCAGGTACTCGACCTGCTGGAGCAGGAGGCGAAAGAGGAAGAGGTCCGGGAGGCGGCCGTCCTGGGCTGGCTCGGGGAGCATCCGGGGTGGTTGCTGATCCTCGACAACGTCGACTTGGAAGACGCCGCAGCGGCGGTGGACGCCCTGGTCTCTCGCCTCCATGGTGGCCACGTCCTTCTGACCGGCCGGCTCGCCCGCTGGAGCGCGGAGGTGGAGCCGCTCGAGCTCGACGTGCTGACCGAGGAGGCCGCCGCCGGGTTCCTGCTGGCGCGCACCCAGGGGCGGCGGAGAGCGACGAACGAGGATGCTGCCTATGCCGCCGCGCTCGCCCGCGAGTTGGGCTTCCTCCCCCTCGCCCTGGAGCAGGCCGGCGCCTACATCGCCGAGCGCCGGCTCACCCTCGCCGCCTACCTCGACGAGTGGCGGTCGCGTCGCGACCAGGTCCTCGGCTGGTTCGACCCGCGGGTGAGCCATTATCCGGCGAGCGTCGCCGTCACCTGGCAGACCTCCTTCGACCGGCTCTCCGCCCCCGCCCGGCGCCTGCTCGAGCGGCTCGCCTGGCTGGGGCCTGAGCCGATCCCCGAGTCGTTGTTGGATGTGCCGGTCCCCGAGCTTCCAGAGCCAGAGCCGGACTTGGATCCGCGCGACGCCCTCGTGGAACTCGCGACCTACTCCCTGGTGACCCGCGCGGCCGATACGCCCACCTTCACTGTGCATCGGTTGGTGCAGGACGTCACCCGTCGCCGCGTGATGAACGACCCCGCCAACGGGTCGCTGGCCGAGGCTCTCCACTGGGTGGACGCCGCCTTCGTGGGCGACCCCCAGGATGTCCGCACCTGGCCCACCCTCGACCCGCTCGCCCCCCACGTTCGCGCCGTCGTCTCGTTCCCCGATGCCGCTGGGATTACAGATCCCACCGCACGGCTTATGAGCGATGTGGGCGCGCTACTATTCACGAAAGCGCTGGTTGACGAGGCCGAGCCGCTGATGCGCCGAGCGCTCGCCATAGACGAGAAAAGCTTAGGGGCGGAACACCCCGATGTAGCCACTCGCCTCAACGACCTGGCCCAGGTGCTCCTGACCACGAACCGCCTCGCCGAGGCCGAGCCATTGATGGGCCGGGCGCTCGCCATCGACGAGAAGAGCTTCGGGCCGGAACACCCCACTGTTGCCATCCGCCTCAACAACCTAGCCCAACTGCTCCAGGTCACGAACCGGCTCGCGGAGGCGGAGCCGCTGATGCGGCGGGCGCTGGCCATTGACGAGAAGAGTTTCGGACCGGAACACCCCAAGGTCGCTATTGGCCTCAACAACTTGGCGGCGCTGCTCCAGACCACGAACCGCTTCGCTGAAGCTGAACCTCTGATGGCGCGGGTGGTAACAATCTTCGAGAGTAGTCTTGGCGAGCATCACCCGAATGTCGCGATCGCCCTTAATAACCTGGCCCAACTGCTCCTAGCCACGAGCCGCCTCACCGAGGCCGAACCGCTGATGCGCCGGGCACTTGCTATCCATGAGAAGAGCTTCGGGCCGGATCACCCCAATGTCGCTGTCCGCCTCAATAATTTAGCCCGTCTGCTCCAAGCCACAAGCCGTTTCGCTGAGGCCGAGCCACTGATGCGCCGCCACTTGGTGATCTTCATCGACTTCTCGCGCCGCACCGGGCATGAGCATCCGCACCTGCAAGCAGCCTTCCGCAATTACCGGCACCTGCTCCAAGACATGGGCAACTCCGACGCCGAAATCGAGGCTGCGATCGAGGCGCTGGTCCGGTCTCCGGAATGACCCGATCGACTGCGTCGGGAGCGGCTTCCGGAGCCTCCGGAGGAGGCGGCAGGACGTAGCCCGGGCCGTAAGGCCCGGGTAGCAGGCCCGTATTCTCCCCCGAGCCCCGGCGGGGCGACACCAAACCTCGGCTCGTCCATGGAGGATGGGTGCCGCCCCTCCGGGGGCTCAATCCAAAAACCCACGGCGGGAGCCCTCCCGAGACTGGACGATCTCGCGAGCGCTCCCGCCGTGGACGAAGGTCCCGGCTTTTTCGGTACATCGGTTGTCAATTAGTGTAACCTAGATTTACCCCGTTTAACGGACCCCAATAACCCTTTATTCTTCTGCATTTACGGCCATTTGTGCTATTATGCCCCCTAGCCGATTTTAGCTGTTGTGGGTTACGTACAGGTTACGCAGAAAGGGGGCCGTGATGAAGGGGAAGATCACCAAGAGGCTCGTGGACAGCCTCCAGCCCGATCCGGCACGCGACATCCTGGTCTGGGATACCGAGCTCGCAGGCTTCGGCCTCCGGGTCTCGCGCGGAGGAGTCAAGAGCTACATCTTCCAGTACAAGATCCATCGCAGGACTCGCCGGATTACCTTGGGTGAGCATGGGCGAGCGCTGACCCTGGAGGCGGCCCGCAAGCTGGCCCTGGCTCGCCGCCTCGCCGTTCAAGCCGGTGGGGATCCCGCGACCGAGGCGCAAGAGGCGGCGGCAGCGCCGACCGTGCGCGACCTCGCCACCCGCTACATGGCCGAGCACGCCGTCAAGAGGTCCACGAGCACTCAACGCAGCGCCGAACAGTTTTTTCGACTCTTCCTGGTCCCGGCGCTGGGCTCGCGCAAGGTGGCCTCGGTGACCTGGGCGGATCTGGAAGCGATCCATCAGCGCCTGGCGCACATCCCCTACCAGGCCAACGGGCTGCTGAGCCTGGCCTCCAAGGCGTGGTCGCTCGCCGCTCGCTGGGGCTGGTTCCCGCGCGACCAACCC
>DASVEF010000094.1:0-5414 GCA_036380715.1 Thermoanaerobaculia bacterium
CCTGATGCGGGTCATGCTCGGAGGCCACCCGGACCTGTTCGCGCCTCCTGAGCTGGAGCTTCTCTCCTTCAACACTCTGGCCGAACGCAAGGCCGCCTTCTCCGGCCGCGACAGCTTCTGGCTTGAAGGGCTCCTGCGCGCGCTCATGGAGGTCCGCGGCTGCGGCGCCGAAGAGGCCAGAACCCTGATGGAGCAGATGGAAAGCGAAGGGCTGAGCACCGCCGAGATGTACCGCCGCCTCCAGGAGTGGCTCGGCCGGCGGATGCTGGTGGACAAGACCCCCTCTTATGCGCTCGATCCGGCCATCCTGCGCCGGGCCGAGGAGGCCTTCGACCAGCCCCGTTACATCCACCTCATCCGCCATCCCCTGGGCATGATCCGCTCCTTCGAGGAGGCCAAGCTCGATCAGATCTTCTTCCGCCACGAGCACCCCTTCTCCCGCCGCGCGCTCGCCGAGCTGATCTGGCTCGCCAGCGAACGTAACATCATCGACTTCCTCCAGGAGATCCCGCCGGAACGCCAGCATTGGGTCCGCTTCGAGGAGCTCGTGCGCGAGCCCGAACGGGTGCTCTCCGGCATCTGCGCTTTCCTGGGCCTCGACTACCACCCTGACATGGCCCTGCCGTACAAGGCCAAGTCGGAACGCATGACCGATGGCATCCACGCCGAGTCGCGCATGCTCGGCGACGTCAAGTTCCACCAGCACCGCGACGTCGACGCCGCCGTGGCCGAACGCTGGCGCGAAGAGCTCTCCGAAGACTCCCTCGGCCAACCCACCCGCCAAACCGCCGCACAACTCGGGTACAACGTCCAGGGGCAGCAGCCGCAGTGGACGCGTATCGAGCCCGCCGCCTGTCAACCGGGCGAGCTGATCCCGCTGTCCTTCGCTCAAGAACGCCTCTGGTTCCTCGACCGGCTCGCGCCCGGCTCCCCGGCCTACAGCATTCCCGCGGCCCTGCGGCTCCGCGGCAGGCTCAATTGGCAGGCCATGGAGCTCAGCCTGCGCGAGATCGTGCGCCGCCATGCGGTGCTGCGGACCCGTTTCGTGATGAGCTCCGGTCAACCGGCCCAGGTCGTCGACCCGGCACACGGATTCTCGGTACCGTTGATTGATCTCTCCGGATTGCCGGAGCGAGATCGTGAGGCCGAGACCGCAAGGCTCGTCGGCCGGGACGCCAGGCTTTCCTTCGATCTGGCGCACGGCCCACTGTTCCGCGCCAGCCTGCTGCGCCTCGACGCGGAGGACCATGCCACGCTTCTGGCCATGCACCACATCGTGTCCGACGGCTGGTCGATGGGAGTTCTTATCCGGGAGATGGCGGCCCTCTACGTGGCGTTCTCCCAAGGCAGGCGCTCGCCGCTGCCGGAGCTGGAGATCCAATATGCGGACTACGCCCGCTGGCAACGCGGTTGGCTGCAGGGCGAGATCTTGGAGCGCGAGATTTCCTTCTGGCGTCAGGCTCTCGCCGGCGCTCCGGTACTCGAGCTGCCCACCGACCGTCCGCGTCCGCCGGTGCAGACCTTCCGTGGCGCCCGGCGGGGAGTCTTCCTGACTCCCAGCATCAGCGCAGCGCTGACCGCCCTCGGACATCGCGAAGGGGTGAGCCTCTACATGTCACTACTCGCAGGCTTCGCCACGCTCCTGTCCCGCTATTCGGGCCAGGAGGACGTGTCGATCGGCTCTCCCACCGCGAACCGCACACGCGCCCAGGTTGAAGGCTTGATCGGCTTTTTCGTCAATGCCCTGGTATTGCGTACCGATCTCTCCGGCGAGCCCTCGTTCCGCCAGCTCCTGGGACGGGTGCGAAAGGCCGCTCTGGACGCTTTCACCCACCAGGAGTTGCCCTTCGAGAAGGTGGTCGAGGAGCTGCAGCCGCAGCGGGATCTCTCGCGCTCTCCGCTATTCCAGGTGATGTTCACGCTCCAGAACGCTTCGTCCGAGCGGCTGGAGCTTCCCGGGCTTAGCTTGAGCCCCCTCACGTCCGGGGCCACAGTGGCGAAATTTGATCTCACCCTCGCTCTGAGACAGGTGCAGGACGGCATTGGTGGCTCACTGGAATACAATACCGATCTGTTCGATGAGCCGATCATCGGCCGCATGGCCAAGCACGTCGAAAGCCTGTTGGCGGCGGCCGCAGCCGATCCGGACCGTCCTTTTCCGGAGCTTCCCCTGCTGTCGGACAGCGAGCACGATCAGATCCTGCGGGCGTGGAACGCCACCGAGTCGGACTTCCCCGAGATCCCCGTCCATCGCCTGTTCGAATGGCAGGCCGAAATCTCCCCGGGGGCGACGGCCCTCGTCGCCGCAGACGAGCAGCTCACCTATGCGGAGCTGAGCCGGCGGGCCAACCGCCTGGCCCACCACCTGCGCCGGATGGGAGTCGGTCCCGAAGTCCTGGTGGGAGTCTCGCTGGAGCGCTCCGCCGAGCTGGTGGTCACGCTGCTAGGGATTCTCAAGGCGGGCGGCGCCTACCTGCCGCTCGACCCCTCCTATCCACGTGAGCGGTTGCGCATGGTTCTGGAGGACGCCCGCGCCTCCGTGCTACTGACCTCGCGGGAGCTGGCCGGCAGCCTGTTCACCGATCTGCCGGTCTCGACGAGAGTTGTCTGTCTCGATTCGGGGGAGATCCTCGACGAGAACGGCATCAGCCTGCCGGACAGGGTGGAGCCGGACAACCTCGCCTATGCGCTGTTCACCTCCGGGTCCACGGGACGGCCGAAGGGAGTCGCGGTGTCGCACCGCGCCCTGGTCAATTTTCTGACCTCAATGCGCCAAGCGCCGGGAATCGAAAAGGGCGAGCGCCTGCTCGGGGTCACCTCGCTGTCTTTCGACATCGCGGCACTGGAGATCTTCCTTCCCCTACTGGCCGGCGGCTGCGTCGAGCTGGCCACCCGCGAGCAGGCCGCCGACGGCGCCTGGCTTGCCACCCGTCTCGCGGCGGAAGCGAGCCCGAAGATCCACGTCCTGCAAGCCACACCCTCGACTTGGCGCCTGCTGCTCGATACCGGCTGGCCAGGAGACCCGGACCTCAAGGCGCTCTGCGGCGGCGAGGCCCTGCCGCGGGACCTCGCCTCGGCCCTGCGCGAGCGGGTCGGCGAGCTGTGGAACCTCTACGGCCCGACCGAGACCACCGTCTGGTCGGCCGCCGCCTCGCTGGCGCGGGGCGAGACCGGTCCGGTACCGATCGGCCGGCCGATCGCCAACACCCGCATCTACCTGCTCGACCGCAACCTGCGGCCGGCGCCCCCCTCGGCGGCCGGGAGGCTCCACATCGGAGGCGCCGGCGTGGCCCGCGGCTACCTGGGCCGTCCCGACCTGACAGTCGAGCGCTTCGTGCCTGATCCCATCTCGCCCCTCTACGGCGGCGAGCCTGGAGCGCGGCTCTACGACACGGGCGACCTCGCCCGGCTGCGGCCGGACGGCACGCTGGAGTTCCTCGGCCGCGTCGACCATCAGGTCAAGATCCGCGGCTTCCGCATTGAGCTGGGCGAGATCGAAGCGGCTCTCAGCCGCTACCCCGGAGTGAGCCAGGCCGTAGTCGTGGTGCGGGATGTAACCCAGGATGACCGCCGGCTGGCCGCCTATGTCGTGCCTGCGAACGGCGCGACACCGCAGCCCCTGGAAATGCGCGACCACCTGCGGTCGAAGTTACCGGAGTACATGATCCCCTCCGCTTGGGCTATCCTTACAGCCCTGCCCCTCACTCCCAACGGCAAGGTGGACCGCAAGGCCCTACCCGTTCCGGAGCAGACGGCGGCCAAGAAAGCCGCCTATGTGGCGCCGGCGAGCAGCCTCGAGAAGCTGATCGCGGGCATCTGGCAGGATGTTCTTGGAGTCGACACGGTCGGCATCCACGACAATTTCTTTGATTTAGGAGGCCACTCGCTGCTGATGGCGAGGGTCCAGGGTCACCTGTCCGAGCTCCTCGGGCGGGAGATCGGGCTCGTGGACCTGTTCAGCTACCCCACGATCGGGTCGCTCGCGCGCTTCCTGTCCCCAAAGGAATCGGAAGGGGCACTCCAGGCACGGGTGGAAGCAGAAGAGGTGGAGCAGATCGAGGTCGGGATGGCGCGAGCCAAGCAGCTGCGCCGGTCTCGGCGTGAAGTGGATATTTGACGGAGTTCTGGATGAGTGAGCGCGACAGTGTGGAAATCGCCATCATCGGTATGGCAGGCAGGTTCCCGAAGGCGAGGGACCTGCAAGAGTTCTGGCGCAACCTGCGCGAGGGCGTGGAGGCGGTCTCCTTTTTCAGCGACCAGGAGCTCGCGCCGTTGGGCGTCCCCGCGGCGCTGCTCGCTGACCCGAGCTTCGTCAGAGCCGGCGCGATCCTGGAGGACCCCGGCCTCTTCGATGCCTCGTTCTTCGACCTCTCTCCCCGTGAAGCGGAAATCCTTGACCCGCAGCACCGGCTGCTCCTCGAGTGTGCCTGGCACGCCCTGGAGAAGGCAGGCTATGCCGGTACGAGCCGCCCGGTCGGCGTATTCGTCGGTTGCGCCCACAGCTCTTACGCGCTCCAGCACCTGCTTCCGAACCCCGAGGTCGTCGCCTCGGTCGGCAATCTCGCTCTCAGCCTGGCCAACGAGAAAGACTTCCTCGCCACCCGTCTCTCGTACAAGCTCAACCTGTCCGGCCCCAGCTACACAGTCCAGACGGCCTGCTCGACGTCGCTCGTCGCCACTCATCTCGCCAGCCAGAGCCTGCTGACCGGGGATTGCTCGCTGGCTCTCGCCGGCGGCGTCTGTGTCAAGTTCCCTCAGAAGTCCGGATACCTCTATCAGCCAGGAGGCATCAGCTCCCCCGACGGACACTGCCGCGCCTTCGACGCCCGCGCCCAGGGAGCGATCGGCGGCCAGGGCGTCGGGGTCGTCGTGCTCAAGATCCTGGAAGACGCCCTCGCAGACGGCGACCACATCCACGCTGTCATCAAGGCCTCTGCGGTCAACAACGACGGCTCGCTCAAGGTCGGCTATACGGCTCCGAGCCGCGATGGACAGGCCCGGGTGATCCGGGCCGCGCACCTGCGAGCCGAGATCGAGGCTGAGACGATCGGCTACGTCGAGGCTCATGGTACTGCCACCCCGATGGGAGACCCGATCGAGATCGCCGCCCTGACCAAAGCGTTCCGCCAGAGCACCAAGCGCAGGAAGTTCTGCGCCGTGGGCTCGGTGAAGACGAACATCGGCCATCTGGATGCGGCGGCCGGTGCCGCCGGTCTCATCAAGGCCGTCCTGGCGCTCGAGCACAAGGAGATCCCGCCGAGCCTTCACTTCGAGACCCCGAACCCCCAGATCGACTTCGAATCGAGCCCGTTCTACGTCGCCTCGCGGCTCGCGGAATGGCCGGCGAACGGCACGCCGCGGCGCGCGGGCGTGAGCGCCTTTGGAATTGGCGGCACCAATGCCCATCTGATCCT
>DASVEF010000095.1:0-22782 GCA_036380715.1 Thermoanaerobaculia bacterium
GCTGACCAAGTTCCTCCTGGTGACCGACCGGCCGGTCGATCTCAAGGACTTTCCGGCGACGCTCCAGCACGTCCTGGAGCGCACCCACCCGGAGACGGACCTCTACGTCTTCTCCAATCTCTCCATGGACACCCTGGACTATACCGGCCCGGCGGTCAACGAGGGGTCCAAGGGGGTCTGGCTCGGCCTGGGAGACCCGGTGCGGGAGCTGCCGCGTTCGTTCTCGGCGTCCGATGTCCCTCAGGGGCTGACCGACGCCCGCGTCTTCTGCCCCGGCTGCCTGGTGCTGGGCGGCCCCTCCTACGCCGACGACCCTGGGGCCGCGGCCCGCTTCGCCGGCCATCCGGCTTTCGCGGACTGGCCTCTCCTGGTCCTGACCGACGAGCCCGGCCGGGCGTGCGCGAGCCCGATCAACTTCCTCTGGACCACCTTCACCCGTTTCGAGCCCGCCGCGGATATCCACGCCGCCGGAACCTCGCTGGTCCGCCACCACGTCTCCTACAAGGCGCCGGTCCTGATCGACGCCCGCCTCAAGCCCGCTTTCCCCGCGGAGCTCTTCTGCGACGAGGAGACGGCCGCCACCGTCACCCGGCGCTGGCGGGAGTACTTCCCGGACGGCAGGGTGGAGATGGGGGACTCGGACGCCGGTCATCTGGATCGGGTGTGATGAGCGGGAATGCCGCCCCCCCGGATTGCTCTTTTACAGGATGCTGGTAGACACCTCCGCTCTCCCGCCCGTATAGAGAGATGCCCCGAAAAGGATTCGCGCCATGACCATGAAGCCCGTCGAGATCAACGAGTTCCTCGCCAACCACGTCATCGGCCAGGAGGAGGCCCTGCGCTACGTCTCCGTGGCGATCTTCAAGCATCTCCAGGGAGAGAAGTACGGCAACCTCCTGCTGATCGGCAACTCGGGCACGGGGAAGACGACGATCATGCGGGGCATCGAGGCGCTCTACCAGGCCCACGAGGATTTCCAGGAGCACCGGGTCGTCCTCATCATGAACGCCAACACCCTGGCGACCGAGGAGGGGGCGGTGGACACCAGCCGCCTGTTCATGCGCCTGGAGGAGCGGGCGCGGCAGGTGCTGGGCGAGGGGGCCTCGGCCGAGCAGATCGCCCGCTCGATGGAGCGCGCCACGGTCTGCCTGGACGAGATCGACAAGGTCTCGGGTGTCATCGGCGGCAAGCCGTACGTGACCGGCATCAACATCCAGCAGGCCCTGCTCACCCTGATCGAGGGGGAGCGGGTGCTCCACCGGATGACCGTCATGAAGGACGGCTTGCCCGAGGCCGCCGCCGTCTGGATCGACACCAGCAAGATGCTGTTCCTCTGCGCCGGGGCCTTCGAGACCCTCTACGACCAGATCTTCGCCCGCGTGACCTCGCCGAAGAGCGGCGTCAAGCTGCCGACGGTCACCACGTACATCAACGGCAAGATCCAGATCCGCGAGTACTTCACGCTGAAGCACCACTTCCGGCCGGAGGACCTCTTCGAGTACGGGATGCAGCCGCAGTTCCTGTCACGCTTCGACAACGCGGTCATCCTGGAAGACCTGACCGCCGGCACCCTCTCCCGCATCTTCCGCGAGCTCCGCGAAGGGGTGTTCCAGACGTCCCAGGGCTTCTTCCGCAAGTACGGGATCGATCTGGAGATCACCGACGACGCCGTGCAGAAGATCGCCGAGGAGGCGGTCAAGAGCAGCCGCATCGGCGCCCGGGCTCTCAAGTCCGTCTACGGCCGCATCATCAAGCCGTTCGAGTTCGACCCCTTCTCCCGGGAAGAGGTGCAGAAGAACGGCGGCGACACCTTCCGCCTGGTCATCGACGACCGGATCGTCTCCGACGCCTTGAAGCCGGCGGTCTGATCCCGGCGCGTGAAGCTCTCACCGCCGGCTTCACCTCTGGTCGAGCACCACGTCGAAATGGCTGACTCGATCCCCCCTTTCGATCAGGAATCGCTCATCCTCCGGGTAGAACACGGCGCCTTCGGTATCATCGCCGGCGAAACGGCGGATCGCCTCCTCCGACTCCCAGAGGGTCAGTAGAAGGAATTCCGCGCGTCCGTCGAGCACGCGCCGGAGCGCCAGCACGCCGTGGTTTCCCGGCGTGCCGCGGTATTCGGGGAATCCGGTCCCATGAAGATAGTCGAGGTAGGCTTCCGCATCTTCCGCTTTCGTCGCTCCCTGCCAGATCCTCGCGATCATCGTTTTCCTCCTTGCATCACGGCGTTGTACCGGTATGAGCCGGTTCCAGGCGCTACCGCCTTGCCGGAGCGGTAGGCCCACCCTCCTATGCTACGATGCCATACGGATTGTTTGGCAAGGAGGTTTGGTGATGGCCCATTGGTCTTCCGCGCTTCGCGCCGCCCTCGTCTTGATTTCCGCTGCCGCGCCGGCGGTCGCCCAGCAGGCGAGCGTCACGCTCTCGACTCAGCACACCGTCTGGAATGAGCCCGTGATCGCCCACATCGGGGGCGTCGGCTGCAGCGGGGTGGCGAGCGAAGCCGTGGCGACCCAGGTGGGCGACGAAGTGTGGGTGGTCGACATCGACCTTGAGGGGTGCAGCTCGAGCTCGACGACACCCTTCAGCACGGATGTCGTGATCGGTCCTCTCTACCCGGAGGAGTACACCGTGCGGGTCCACGATGCGATCCGCCATATCGTCAGCCCGCCGCCACCCCCGCTCGCGACGGCGCCCCTCTCCGCCCATCCCGAGGCCTCGCTCGACGTCGACGTGCCGGCCGTCCTGACCGACGCCGCTCCGGTGACCCTCAGCTTCTTCGGACCTGCGAGGAGCGCGTGCACCTTGTCCGACGGGGTGAATATCGCGGGGCGGACCATCCGGAACACGTTCTTCGACGAGTGCCCGATCATCCCGATCGGCGGCCCCGGCATTTTCCGTTTCGACGAGGAGGTGGGTCCCCTCGCGGCCGGTCCCTGGGAAGTCCTCTTCTTCGACGGAACCTTCGAGCGGGCCAGCGACTTCGAGACGCTGCCGCTCCACCGTGAGACCTTCTTCGTCTATGACGCGGACGGATGCGCGCCTTCGCCGACCGCGCTCTGCCTCGTGGGCGGGCGCTTCCGCGTCGAGGCCACCTGGGAGGATTTCGCGCAGCGGACCGGCGCGGGGCATCCGGTTCCGCTCGGCCAGGGCGGCGGCAGCACCGGGCTGCTCTGGTTCTTCTCGCCCGACAACGTCGAGCTCACCGTCAAGGTCCTCGACGCCTGCGCCCGCAACAACCGGTTCTGGGTGTTCATCTCCTCGGGCTCGACGGTGAAGTACACCGTGACCGTCACCGACACCGCCACCGGCCGCCAGCGGAGCTATCAGAACGCCCTGCGCCAGGCCGCGCCGCTCGTCACCGACACCACCACATTCCGGTGCGGCGCTCCGTAGCGAAAAGTGCGCTAAGGTTGGTCCATGTCTCTGAGAATCCTCATCCTGACCCTCCTCTTCACCCTCGGCCCTCTCGTGGTGGGCCTGGTCTCGGCCCAGCCTTCGATCGCTCCCGAGGTGGTCAAGCAGGCGATCGACAAGCTGATCGCCAAGCACGGGCAGCAGCACGCAGCCCGCATCCGGCAGGGCGTCGAGCAGGCCGCCCAGCGATGGTGGGCCGAGGACGGCGATGCCGCGGCATTCACCGCTTTCGTCGAGGCGAATTTCCTCACCGACCCGGCGGAGATCGACCAGACGTTCGAGCGCCTGCAGACGATCCTGGAGCAGGTCGACGGCCACATCTACGAGGCGCGGCGGGATCTGACGACTCCGCTCGACCTCGACACGGGCGAGATCTCCAAGGTCGACCAGCTCCTGGCCAACCTGAACCTCGCGCCGCACGTCGAGGACGACCTCTATCAGACCCGGGTGGCCTTCCTGGCGCTGCTCAACTTCCCGGTGCACACCCTGCGCGACCGGCTGGAGCACGGGGATGAATGGGACCGCGAGACCTGGGCGCGGTCGCGCATGATGGACCGCTTCGCGGTGCGCGTGCCGGCCTCCGTGCTCCAGGAGTCGACCCGCGCCTACACCGCGGCCGACCAGTACATCGCGGCCTACAACATCCGCATGGACCGTCTGGTCGACGAGAAAGGGAACCGCCCTTTCCCCGAAGGTCTGCGGCTGATCACCCACTGGGGGCTGCGCGACGAGCTGGCCGCCCACTATACCGACGCGGACCAGGGCGGGCTGGCCAAGCAGCGGATGATCCAGAAGGTCATGGAGCGGATCGTCCGCCAGGAGATCCCGCAGGCGGTGATCGACAATCCCGACCTGCTCTGGAACCCGTTCACCAATGAGGTCCGGCCGGTCAAGGCGGGGGAGAAGCCGGCCGCGGACCTCGCCAAACGCGAGCCCGACACCCGTTATGCCCGGCTCCTCGACTACTTCAACGCCGTGCGCAAGGTCGATCCTTTCTCGCCGACCGAGCCGACCTTCATGGCGCGGCGCTTCGACCGCGACCGGCAGATCCCCGAGAAAGAGGCCGAGGCGCTGCTGATCTCGGTCCTCGAATCCAGGGAGGTCAAGAATCTGGCGAAGCTCATCGAGAAGCGGGTCGGCCGCAAGCTGGAGCCGTTCGACATCTGGTACTCCGGGTTCAAGTCGCGCGGCCAGTACGGCGAGGCGGAGCTGGACAAGATCGTCCGCGAGCGCTATCCGAACCTGGAGTCGTTCCAGGCCGGGCTCCCCGCGGTTCTCCAGGGGCTCGGCTTCACGCCGGAGAAGGCGAAATGGCTGGCGGAGCGGATCGTGGTCGACCCGGCCCGCGGCGCCGGTCACGCCATGCCGGCGGTGCGGCGCGAGGACAAGGCCCACCTGCGCACCCGCGTGCCCAGGGGGGGTATGGACTACAAGGGGTACAACATCGCCATCCACGAGCTGGGGCACAACGTGGAGCAGGTCTTCTCGCTCAACGGCATCGACCACTGGTGGCTGTCGGGAGTGCCCAACAACGCCTTCACCGAGGCGCTGGCCTTCGTCTTCCAGCATCGCGACCTGGAGCTGCTGGGGCTCCAGGCGCCGGGCGAGGAGGTCCGCGACAACGAAGCCCTGGCCACGCTGTGGAACACCTACGAGATCGCCGGCGTGTCGCTGGTCGACATGCGGGTCTGGAGGTGGATGTACGAGCATCCGAACGCCACGTCCGCGGAGCTGCGGGATGCGACGCTGGGGATCGCCCGCGACGTCTGGAACCGGTGGTTCGCTCCAGTCTTCGGCGTAAAGGACTCGGACATCCTGGCCGTCTACTCCCACATGATCGTCTACGGCCTTTACCTGCCCGACTACGCGATCGGCCACATCATCGCCTTCCAGGTGGCGGACCGGCTCGCCCAAGGGGATTTCGGGACCGAGTTCGAGCGCATCGCCCGCCAGGGCCGCCTCACCCCGGACGCCTGGATGCGCGGCGCCGTGGGCGGGCCGATCTCGGCCAAGTCGTTGCTGGAGGCGGCGCGGGAGGCTCTGGAATAGCCGGGGACCCTCACCCCCTCTCCCACACGCACTCACACCCGCCCGGGAGAGGGGGAAGAGATCACATCATCGTCTTACCGCGTGTACGACCCGCCGCTGCCCTGCGGGCTGCCGACGGGAGTGCCGGCGGTCACCTGGTCGGCGGCGCGGTCACCCTGCGAGCTGGTGAGCCTCCAGGCTTCCTGGGTGTTGCGCACGGCCTGCTGGGCGAGGCCGGTCTCGATGTCGTACCCTTCGAGAGAGAGCTCCTTGGTCACGACCGGGGGGATCACCTCGTTCAGCTCCATGATCAGCGGAGTGAGGTTCTTTAGGTGGCGCAGGGCGATCTCCGCCGTCGCGCCCTGCCGCAGGCCCAGGGCGGTCGTGTGCAGCATGGTGTAGCTGATGGTCGCCAGCGACAAGGCGGTGTAGTCGTCGCGCAAGGCGCGGCTCGCCGTGTCTTTGCGGACCTTGTCGTAGACGCCCGCGAGGGCGCCCAGGACGCCGGTCACCGCCCCTTTGACCGCTCCGGCGGCGCCGCCGCCCGGGAAGCCTTCGAGGTGGGTCTCGAGGGCCTGCACGTGCCTGCGCAGGACGTCGTCGAGGCGGTCGATGAGGTTGAGGGCGTTCGGGAACTGACGGATGTCGTCGTCCTTCTGCTGCCGCTCGATCGCTTCCAGGATGTGCTTGTCGACCGCGAGCATGTCGGCGATATAGGGACGTAACGCTTCTCGGTTGTCTTTCATGGGGTACCTCCTTGGAGCAAAAATCTGGTTGCCGCCGGATGGCGTGTTGAGTCCATGAGAATGTAGTGCAAGAGGCTTGCCGGTGTCCGAGGAGATTCCCCCCAACGCTTTTGGCGGCCGGCGCGTTTATCCGGTTGTGAACGCACCGCTGACGACGAGCGCCATCTTGGACCGGACGACCGACAGCCCCGCGATGACCGACAGGCTGGCCCGGCTCTTCGACGTCCACCAGCGGCGCCTGTTCCTCCTCGCCGTGCGGCTCGCCTCCGACCGGGAAGAGGCGCGGGACTTGGTGCAGGAAACGTTCCTGCGCGCCGCCCGCAGCCCGCGGTCGGTACCGGACGGCGACTCCCCGGGCGAAGCCTGGCTGGTGCGCACCCTGGTCAATCTCTGCCGCGACCGCTACCGCCGGGTGGCCGTCCGGTCCAAGGGGCAGAAAGTCCTGGAAGAGCGGAGCGGAGAGGCCTCCGATCCCGAATCCGCCGCGGTGGCCCGGGCCACGGTGAGGGCCGCGCTCTCCCGCCTGTCCCCCCGCCGCCGCGCCGTCATTGTCCTGCACGAATTGGAAGAGCGGCCGGTGCGAGACGTCGCCCGCCTGCTCGGCGTGACCGAGGTGACCGTGCGCTGGCACCTGCTGGCCGCCCGGCGGGAGCTCGCCCGCCTGCTCGACCCCGGGGCCGCCCGGGGAGGAGAGATGTCATGAGCCGGAAAGATTTCGCATCCGATCCTCTGCGGACCACCCTCCGCCGCGGCGATCCCGCTGCCGGCGAAGCCGGTCTCGCTCCCGAGGAGGTCCAGGCCATGCGGCGGACCGTGCTGTCCGCGATCCCGGAGACCCGGCGGCCGTGGCTGGCGCCCCTGCTCGCCACGGCGGCCGGCGTGGCCTTGACGATCCTCGTCGCCCTGGTGATCTGGCGGGCCTTCCAGATCCCGTCGCTGCCGGCGCCCGCGATCGCCGAGGCCACGCCGGCTGCGCCGCCGATCCCTGAAATCTCTGAGGCCCCGCTCGGGCAGACCGAGCCCGAGGTCTCCATCCAGGAGCCCGTGAAGCCTCGCCGGCCCGCGGCCGTGATCGCGCGCCGGGCTCCCGTTCCGCTTCCCTCCGCTCCCGATCGGCCGATCACCGAGGAGCCGGAGGTTTCGCCGACGCGTCAGGTGCAGTTCGAGACCCCCGGAGGCACCCGGGTCATCTGGGTTCTGGCCGAAGGGACTGGAGAATGAAACCGCCGACCCGCCTTCGGGGCGGTCGAGGAGAGAACGCTATGAGACAGCTTTCCCGTTGGATCTTCCTCTGGCTCCTGCTGACCGGCGCCGCCGGCCCGGCCCTCGCGGCCCAGGCCAAGGAGAGGCCGGATCCTCAGACCTATGATGCGCGCTACGACATCCGCTTCATGGACGTGCACGCGGCCGAGGCGCTGGCCTGGGACCAGTGCAGCGAGGCGATCAAGGAACACTGCCGTATCACCGCGCTGGGAGTGGCCGGCGATTCCAAGAGAAAGGCCTTCCTCGAGGTCCGAGCGGATGCGGCCACCCACGAAAAGGTCGCGAAGGCCCTCGCCAGGGCGGATGCGATGCCGCGGACCCAGGCTTTCCACATCCTGCTGCTGACCGGGAGCCGCAAGGCGGCCGCCACGCCGCCGGACCTGCCCGCGAGCGCCCAGAAGGCTATTGCGGACCTCCGTGACTTCCTGCCCTACAAGAGCTACGAAGTCCTGGACTCCTCCTGGGTGCGCGCCACCGACGTCGCCGAGGCGCGGCTGGCCGGGAAGCCGGGGAACGAGTACCAGGCGATGCTCCGTTTCCATCCCACGGGAGCGGACGGCAAGGAGCTCTTCCTCGACACCTTCCGGCTGGTCCAGATGCCCCGCTGGACCCCGCAGCCCCCCTCCAAAGACGATGACGGCAAGCCGGCCCTCGCCCCGCCGGCCGCTACGAACCTGCTGCAGACTTCCTTCGGCATGAAGGTGGGAGAGACCGTCGTGGTCGGCACCTCCAAGGTCGACGGATCGGAAGAGGCGCTGATCGTCCTTCTGACGGCAGTCCCATGAGCTTCCGGATCCTGCTGCTTTCCCTGCTCGTCCTGGCTTCGGCGGCCTCTGCTCGGGCCGCCGAGCCCCCCACCCTGGCCGGTCACTGGGAGGGCGCGGTGACGCGCCTGGGGTCGGTGCAGATCGTCCGGATCGACTTCCGCGAAGAGGGCGAACGCCTGACCGGCACGGCCGAAGTTCCCGCCCTGGGCCTCTCCGGCCTGCCCTTGGAGCAGATCCGCTACGAGCCCCCGGCCCTGCGCTTCAAGTTCATCTATGGCGAGCCCGCCATCACGGTCGACGCCGAGAGGGAGGAGATGACCGGGATTATCGAGGCCTGGGAGCCGGACGTCCGTATCCACCTGAAGAGGGAGATGGCTCCACCGCCGGCCTTCCGCGAGGAAGAGGCGGCTTTCCGCAACGGGGACGTCTCCCTGGCCGGGACGCTCCTCCGTCCCCTGACTCCGGGTCCGCATCCCGCCGTGGTGCTCGTCCATGGCTCCGCGCAGGGCGGGCGGTCCGACCCGCGCTACCGCTCCGAAGCGGCCCTGTTCGCCCGCCACGGCATCGCGTCATTGATCTACGACAAGCGGACCGGCTCGGACTCGGCGACCTTCGACGACCTCGCCGGCGATGCCGCGGCCGCGGTGCGGTTTCTGCTGGGCCGCGAGGGGATCGATCCGCGGAAGATCGGTCTCGCCGGCTACAGCCAGGGGGGCTGGCTGGCGCCGATGGCCGCGGCTAAAACGGACGGCGTCGCGTTCCTCATCCTCGTCAACGCCCCGGCGGTCAGCGTCGAGGAGCAGGAGATCCAGCGGGTAGGCGCGACCCTGGCCGCGGAGGGAGCCTCCGAGGAGGACGTCCTCCGCGCGGTCGCCTATACCAAGAAGGTGTTCGACGCGGCGTACCGGGGAGGGAGCTGGGAGGAGCTCGCCGCCGCGACCGAAAAAGCGAAGAGCGCTCCCTGGGCCGGGACCGTTCAGCTCGCCGAGTCTCCCGAGGACGTGGAAGGCTGGCGCCGCCAGCGCTTCGATCCCGCGCCGGTCCTCCGCAAGACCACCATGCCGGTCCTGGCCGTCTTCGGAGAGAGCGACACCGTGGTGCCGCCGGCCGGCAACGTCGAGCCCCTGCGGAAGCTCCTCGCCGAGGCGGGCAACCGGGACGTCACCGTCAAGGTCTTCCCGCGCGCCCACCACGGCATCGAGCAGTACGGCGAGCTGCGCCAGGGGAGCTGGAGCTGGCCAACCGGCTACTGGGTGTGGGGCAGGAGAGCGCCTGGGTATGAGGAGACTTTGATCGGGTGGGTGCAGGAGCGGACGGAAAAATAGGGTATCCTGTACGCATGCGCACGGTACTCGAAATGGACGACGAGCTCGTACGCGCCGCCGAGAGGCGGGCGGCGGACCAGGGAGTGACGCTCGATGAGCTGGTCGAGGGGGTTCTGCGGATAGTTCTCCATGAAGAGGAGAAGACGAGCGCGAAGCCGTTCCGGCTTCGTTGGGTCACCGTGAAAGGACAACTCCCCCCTGACGTCGACCTCAGTGACAGGGCCGCGTTGATCGACCGTATGGAAGGACGCGCTTGATCGCGGTCGATACCAATATCTTGGTTCATGCGCACCGCAGCGAGCTCCCCGAACATGAGAATGCCCTGAGGTGGCTGACTTACCTCGCCCAAGGGAGTTCCCCTTGGGGTATTCCCGTGTTCTGCCTGGGAGAGTTCCTGCGCGTTGTCACTCATACCAAGATACTCAAGCCTCCTTCTTCGCTGGAAGAGAGCCTCCTCGCCCTAGAGGGATTACTCGAAGCGCCAACCCTTCAAGTGCTCTCGCCTGGCCCTAGATATCCGGAGCTGCTGGCGGAAGTGGTGCGTTCCGCCGATGCTCGCGGGAACCTGGTCTTCGATGCACAGATCGCGGCCCTCTGCCGCGAACAGGGGATCGCGCGGGTGCTCACGCTGGATCGTGACTTTGACCGTTTTCCGGGGATCGAGAAGGTCAGCCTGAAGATAGAGCCTGGGGATGAATTGCTGGGCTAAGAGATGCTCCCCCTGAATGCTATGGCGCGCCGGCACGTATTCCACGTGGTCTTCTTCGAGGACAGAGGTTGGTGGGTAGCCCAATGCCTTGAGCGGAATCTGGCCACGGCTTCTCAAGACCCGAGAGACCTGCCGAGGCAACTCGAGGCGGTATTGAAAGTGCAGATCGAGGCCGATCAAGAGGCAGGGATCGAGCCCTTCAGCGCCTTACCGCAGGCACCACGCCGCTTCTGGCAGATGCTCCAGCGCGCCGAGCCCTAGATCTGGATGGCAAAGCGACAGAGCCTCCCGTCAGCACTCCTCCTTGACACCCCGCCCCCCGCCCCATATACCCTTGCCCGTTGGTTTGGCGCCAACGACTTCCATCCCCTGCGAGAGGACTATGAAGCGAATCCAGTCGATGTTGTCCGCCCTTTTGCTCCTCGCCGCCGGCGCCTTTGTCGTGCCGGTGGTGGCCACTCCCCATGAAGGACCCCACGGACCCGCCGCCAGAGCTCCCCAGAACCCGCCGCCGCCCGAGCAGGGCGAAAAGCCCGACGAGCAGCTCCGCGAGAAGGAGAAGAAGGAGGAGGAGCCCGAGGAGAACGAGAGCGAGCGCGAGCGCAAGGAGCTCCGGGAGGGTGAGGAGCCGGAGGGCGAGGCGCCCCCCGCGACGACCGAAGCCGATGATCCCGATAGGGCCGCCGCCGGGCAGGAAGATGAGAAGAAAGAGGAGAAGTGGGACGTCAACAATCCTCCCGGCCCGCGCTCCGAATTCACCCTCGACGTGGACGAGGGGACCTGGATGAGCCTCGACGTCAGCCCGGACGGCAAGGAGATCGCCTTCGACCTGCTGGGCGACCTCTACGTCATCCCGATCGGCGGCGGCGAGGCCAAGGCGCTCACCAACGACATCGCCTGGCAGATGCAGCCGCGCTACAGCCCCAGCGGCAAGCACATCGCCTTCACCAGCGACCAGGGAGGCGGCGACAACGTCTGGGTCATGGACCGCGACGGCAAGAACCCCCGCCAGGTCACCAAGGAGAGCTTCCGGCTGCTCAACGGGCCCGACTGGACGCCGGACGGCGAGTACATCGTCGCCCGCAAGCACTTCACCTCCCAGCGCTCCCTGGGCGCCGGCGAGATGTGGCTCTACCACCGGAGCGGCGGCGAAGGGCTCCAGATGACCAAGCGCCGGACCGACCAGAAGGACACCAACGAGCCGGCCTTCTCGCCCGACGGGCGCTATCTCTACTTCAGCGACGACAACACGCCCGGCGCGATCTTCGAGTACAACAAGGACCCCAACACCGAGATCTACGTCACCCAGCGGCTCGACCGCCAGACCGGCAAGGTCGAGCCCTACATCACCGGCGCGGGCGGCGCGATCCGGCCGACCCCGTCGCCCGACGGCAAGACCCTGGCCTTCATCCGCCGCATCCGCAACAAGAGCGTGCTCCACCTCCTCGACATCGAATCCGGCGAGGACTGGCCGATCTACGACGGGCTCGACAAGGACATGCAGGAGACCTGGGCGATCCACGGGGTCTACCCCGCGATGTCCTGGGCTCCCGACTCGCGCTCGCTCGTCTTCTGGGCTCGCGGCAAGATCCACCGCATCGACGTGGCGAGCCAGAGGGTGACTCCCATCCCCTTCCACGTGCGCGCCACCAAGGCCCTGACCCCCGCCCTGCGCTTCCCCATCGAGGTGGCGCCCGACACGTTCCACACCCGGATGCTGCGCTGGGCCGAGGTCTCGCCCAAGGGGGACCGGGTGGTCTACCAGGCTCTCGGCCATCTCTGGGTCCGGGACCTGCCGGACGGCAAGCCGCGCCGCCTGACCCGCCAGGACGACCATTTCGAGAACTTCCCGTCGTTCTCGCGCGACGGCCGTTCCATCGTCTACACCACCTGGGACGACCGCGAGCTGAGCACCATCCGCGTGGTCCCGGCGGGCGGCGGCGAAGGGCGGGTCGTGCTCGACAAGCCCGGCCACTACGTCGAGCCGGTCTTCACGCCCGACGGCAAGCAGATCGTCTACCGCAGGGTCAGCGGCGGGTTTCTCCGCACGCCCTCCCACTCGCGCCAGACCGGCGTCTACCGCGTCCCCGTCGGGGGTGACGGCGATCCGGTCCTGATCTCCGAGGACGGCTTCACTCCGCACTTCGGCGCGGCGAGCGACCGCGTCTTCTTGTTCCGCCTGACGACTCCGGAGGGGGGCCAGGCGGCGAAGCGGCAGCTCGTCTCCATCGGCCTCGACGGCCGTGAGGAGCAGGTCCACCTGCAGAGCGAGAACGCCAACGAGTTCCAGGTCTCGCCGGACAGCCGCTGGGTGGCCTTCGTCGAGCGCTTCCACGCCTACGTGGCCCCGTTCGTCCTCACCGGCAAGGCCGTCGACATCGGCCCCAAGACCGCCGCGCTCCCGGTGACCCGGGTGACGCGCGACGCGGGCGAGTACCTGCACTGGTCCGGCGACTCCAAGACCCTCCACTGGTCGCTCGGTCCCGAGCTCTTCAGCCTCGACCTCAAGAACGCCTTCACCTTCCTGGAGGGCGCGCCCGAGAAGCTGCCCGATCCGCCGGCCCAAGGAGTGGACATCGGCTTCGACACCCGCTACGACGTGCCCAAGGGGACCGTCGCCGTGGTCGGCGGCCGGGTGGTCACCATGAAGGGGGACGAGGTGATCGAGGACGGCACGGTGGTCATCCAGGGCAACCGCATCCAGGCGGTCGGCCCGCGCGGCCAGGTGCGGGTGCCGGCCGGCGCCCACGTGGTCGACGCCAAGGGCAAGACCGTGATCCCCGGCCTGGTCGACGTCCACTGGCACGGCTCGTTCGGCACGGACGACATCGTCCCCGAGGAGAACTGGTTCAACTACGCCAGCCTTGCCTTCGGGGTCACCACCCTGCACGATCCGTCGAACGATACCGGCACCACCTTCGCCTCCGCGGAGATGCAGCGCGCCGGCCTCATCACCGCGCCGCGCATCTTCTCGACCGGCACCATCCTCTACGGCGCCACGACCCCGTTCACCGCGCAGGTCGAAAACCCGGAGGACGCCCGCACCCACCTGCGCCGCATGAAGGCGGCCGGCGCGTTCAGCGTCAAGAGCTACAACCAGCCGCGGCGCGAGCAGCGGCAGCAGATCATCGCCGCGGCCCGCGAGCAGGAGATGATGGTGGTGCCCGAGGGCGGCTCGCTTTTCCAGCACAACATGTCGATGATCGTGGACGGCCACACGGGCATCGAGCACTCGATCCCGCCGTCCGCCATCTACGACGACGTGCGCCAGCTCTGGCGCTCCAACGCCGTGGGCTACACCCCGACCCTGGTGGTCGGCTACGGCGGCATCTGGGGCGAGAACTACTGGTACGCCAAGACCAACGTCTGGGAGAACCAGCGCCTCCTCAACTTCGTGCCGCGCGAGGTCATCGACGAGCGGGCCCGCCGGCCGTTCCTCGCGCCGGAGGAGGAGTGGGGCCATTTCAACAACGCCCGCATCGTCGCCGACCTCCAGGACCAGGGGGTGCGGGTGCAGCTCGGCGCCCACGGCCAGCGCGAGGGCCTGGCCGCCCACTGGGAGATGTGGATGTTCGTCCAGGGAGGGATGACGCCGATGGAGGCGCTGCGCGCGGGCACGATCGACGGCGCGCGCTATCTGGGCCTGGACAAGGACATCGGCTCGCTGGAGACCGGCAAGCTGGCCGACCTGGTGATCCTCGACGCCAATCCGGTGGAGGACATCCGCAATTCCGAGAAGATCCGCTGGGTGATCGCCAACGGCCGCGTCTACGACAGCATGACCATGGACCAGCTCGGCAACCACCCGAAGAAGCGCGAGCCGTTCTTCTGGCAGATCGAGAAGAAGGCGGCGAACGGCAAGCGCTGACCCTCACCCCCCGGCCCCCCCTCCCCGCACTCACGCCCGCCCGGGAGAGGGGGGAGACTGCTTTGCTTCTGATGTGTTAACCTGCCTTCACATCTCAGCGCAGGAGGCACCGGGAATGACCATCAAGAAGGATGGCGAGGGCCAGGGCAGCTACGTCTTCAAGGTCCGCGAGGACACGCGGCGCTACGTCCAGGACCTGCTGAACGAGAACGAGAAACTGCGCCGGCTGGTGGCGTCTCTGGAGAGCGAGAAGGGCCGGCTGCTCAGCGAGAAGATGACCCTGCAGGAGAAGATGCTCTCCCTGCGCGAGGAGCTGGACCGCATCTTCCACGAGCAGAGCGAGCTGCGGCGACAGCTCGCCGAGGTCGAGGCCGCCAACCAGCACTACTCCCACCAGTACTTCGAGGTCGAGCAGCAGAACAACAACCTGGCCAACCTGTACGTGGCGAGCTACCAGCTCCACAGCACCCTGGACCGCGGCGAGGTGCTGTCGGCGATCAAGGAGATCGTCATCAACCTGATCGGCTCCGAGGAGCTGGCGATCTACGAAATGGACGACGAGGGCGCGGCCCTGCGGCTGGTCGGCTCCTTCGGGGTGGACCCGGTCTCCTACGCGACCGTGCCGCTCGGCTCGGGGATCATCGGCAAGACCGCGGTGAGCGGCGAGATCTACCTGCCGGGCAAGGGGGTGGACCTCCCGCGCGCGCCGCGCGAAGCGAACCTGACGGCCTGCGTGCCGCTGAAGCTGGACGGCCAAGTCTTCGGCGCTCTGGCCGTCTTCCGCCTGCTCCCCCAGAAGAGCGGGCTGGAAGCGGTCGACTACGAGCTGTTCGATCTGCTGGGCGCCCACGCCGCCACCTCGCTCTACCTGAGCAAGCTGCACAGCGAGAAGGCCGCGGGGATCGCCCGGACGCCGTAGGCCCTCACCCCCGTCCCCTCTCCCGTCGCCGGGAGAGGGGGCCAGGGGTGAGGGCTCACCGCAGCAGGAGCACGCGAAAGAACCCGCCGAGCAGGGCGGGCTCGTCGCGCTCCACGCGCAGGCCCGTGCCGGACGCCGCCAGGATGTCGCCGAAGCGGCGATTGAGGTCGCTGAACAGGAGGCGGGCGGGCAGATTGGCGAGGCGGCGCAGGGGATTCGGCCGGGACCCTTCCGCGAGGAACTTATCGAACACGGCGATCCGTCCGCCGGGCTTCAGCACCCGGGCGGCCTCGCGCAGGCAGGCGACCGGGTCGGGGATGACGGCCAGGATCAGGTGGAGGATTACGGCGTCGAAGCCGGCGTCCGGCAGCTCGAGCCGCTGGCCGTCCATGACCCGCAGCTCGATCCCCCGCCGGGAGCGCGGGCGGGCCCGTTCGAGCATGGCGGGCGTGAGGTCCGTCGCCAGGACTTCGACGCCCGGAGGGATCAGAGGCAGGTCCGCGCCCGTACCCGCTCCCACGATCAGCACCCTCTCGCCGGGTTTCAGATCCAGCAGCTCGATCGAGCGCCGGCGCTGCCGCCGGAACCGTGCCACGAGGTCGTAGAACGGCGCCCAGAAGGTGTAGCGCTGCCGGTTCCAGTCGGTGGCGTCCATGTCAGATCGTCTCTCTCCCCGTCCGGGAGCTTACCCCAAGGCCTCTTCCTCACGGGGCAGCCGTCGCCCTTCGAGGGCAGCCGCTGCCCTTCAGAGGGCGGCGCCTGCCCTTCGAGGAGCGGCGTCTGCCCTTCAAGGGCGGTGCCTGCCCTTTGGAGGGCGGCGCCTGCCCTTCAAGGGGCGATGTCCGCCCTTCAAGGGCGGTGTCTGCCCTTTGGAGGGCGGTGCCTGCCCTCGAAGGGCGGCGGCTGCCCTTTGAGGGGCGGCGTCTGCCCGGCGAGGAACGGCCGCTCAGCGGCAGTAGCGGGCGAGATCGCGGCGGTTGTGGACGCGGATGCGGTGGTTGGTGTCGACCGAGATGGCGCCGCGCTGCTTCAGCTCGACCACGACCTGGTTGACCCGCTCGCGGGAGGCGCCGACGATCTCGCCCAGGTCGCTCTGGGTCAACCGGAGGGGGATGGTCACCTCGCCGCCGGCTTCCTGGCTGCCGTAGCGGTCGGCGAGGGCGAGGATCTGGCGGGCCACGCGGCCCGGGACGTCCAGGGTGCAGAGGGCCTGGATCTGCTCGTTGGCGAAGCGGAGACGGTTGGCGAGGAGGCGGACCAGGTTGTTGGCCAACGGGGTCAGGGTGCGCAGGCAGCCCTGGAACGTCGCCCGGTCCATCCAGAGGAGCCGCGAGCGCTCGGTGGTCACCACGTTGGCGGAGCGGCCGGCGCTGTCGATCAGGCTCATCTCCCCCACGGTGTCGCCGCGGCCGAGGAAGGCCAGGATCACCTCGCGGCCGTCTTCCTGGCTGACGTAGATCTTCACCGTGCCTTCGAGGATCACGTAGACCACCTCGCCCGGCTGCTCGGCGGTGATGAAATGGGTGCCGGCCGGGATCGTGGAGCCGTGCAGCGTCTCGTTGAGATCCGCGAGCTGCTGCGGGCTCAGGCCCTGGAACAGCTCGAGCTCGCCCAGCAGGCGGGGATCTTCGACGGCGGCCATCGCTAGCGCCCGAGGAGAGACGCCAGGACCTCGACGCCCCGGTCCACCACGTCGGGCGGCGCCGCGGTGAAGCAGAGCCGGACGTGGGTCGGGTAGGGGCCGAAGCTGGCACCCGGGGCCACGAAGAGCCCGCGGTCGACGCAGTCTTCGAGGAAGCCGCCGAGGCCGCGCCCATCGAGCCGGTCGGCCACGTCCAGGAAAAGGAACGTGCTCCCCTTCGGCGGCTCGATGCCGAGGCGGGCCGCCATGCGCTCCCCCGTCGCCCGGTACTGCTCCCGCGCCTGCGCCACCCAGGCGTCCCCCGGACCCTCGAGGACCCGCCGGGCCGCGATCTGCGAGGCGGTCGGCGTGCTGTAGAAGCTGTGGATGCCGATCTTGCGCAGCTCCGTCATGCCGGCGGCCGGGCCGACCATGTAGCCGCAGCGGTTGCCCGCCATGCCGTAGGCCTTGGAGAAGGAGTGCGCCGCGAAAGTGCGCTCCGGCGCCAGCGGCCGGGAGTAGGTGTGTTCCCCCTCGAACACGTAGTCCTCGTAGACCTCGTCGGAGAGGATCCAGAGGTCCTCGCTCCGCGCCCAGTCGACCAGCGCCTCGATCCAGGAGCGAGGGATGATCCGCCCCGTCGGGTTGCTCGGCGTGTTGAGGTAGAGCGCGACCGTGCGGTCCGTCAGCCGCTCGCGGACCGCCTCGACCGCCGTCTCCGGCGAGTCGGCCACCCCGAAGAACGGGACGTCGACCGGGACGCCGTGGAAAGACCGCACGATCCCCGTGATCAGCGGCCAGTGCGGAGCGAGCTGGAGCACCTCGTCACCCGGCGAGAGGAGCGCGCCGGCCGCCGCTCCCAGGCCGCCGGTCGCCCCGGTGGTCACCAGGATGTTCTCCCGTTCGGTGGCCGCGCCGCTGCGGGCGCGGACCCTCTCCACGATGGCGTCGATCAGCGACGGCATGCCCTGAGGGGCCGCATAGCGGTGCATCCCCGGGTGCTCCGCCACGGTCAGGTCCTCCATGCGGCACCCCTCCGGAGGCTCCATCCAGGTGTCACCGACATGGAGCGGATAGACCTCGCCGGGGAAGCTCGCCAGCCGGTGGGCCAGCGACGAGTAGACGGCTCCCGCGATGTCGTCGACGGAAGGGGAGTATCGGGGATGGCGCGGCATTCGTTCGACCTCGGGAATCGGGAGGCCCATCCTACCGCAGCCGGCCGTCCCCCGCCCACCCTCACCCCCCCGGCCCCCCTCTCCCACCCGCACTCACGCCCGCCCGGGAGAGGGGGGAGACCCTTCTGAGGTCATCCTGAGCGAAGGGAAGGATCTGGAGGGTGGAGGCCTCGAATCCCCCACCAGATTCTTCGCTCCGCTCAGAATGACTTCGGAGAGGGCTGATCAGGTTCCCCCTCTCCCGGGTGGGCGTGAGTGCGGGTGGGAGAGGGGGTCAGGGGGTGAGGGTTTTGGGGCGTGGGGAAGGCCGTTTTGCCCGGGAATGCGGTAAAATTTTCGGCTAGGCAATCTTTCCCGAGAGATCTCCATTGCGTCTTGAGCGATATTTTCGCCGGTTCCTGATCGCCGTGCTTTTGCTGGCGGTCCTGGGCGGGCTGTGTTTCAAGGCGGTCCAGGCCATCCGCAGCGGCGACCGGCGGATCGGCATCGGCACGGGAGAGGGCGCGCGCGGGTTGCGCGTCGAGGAGGTCGCGCCGGGTCTGCCGGCCGGCCGCGCTGGGCTGCGGCCGGGGGACGAGATCGTCGCGGCCGCCGGCCGGCGGACTCCCGACGAGAACAGCTACCAGGAGGTGGCCTCGGGGTTCGAGCGCGGCCGGCCCGTGCTCTTCCGGGTGTCGCGCGGGGGCCGGACCCTCGATCTCCGGGTGGTGCCGGGGGTCGATCCTCCGTGGACGATCTTCGGCATCGACGTCCTGACGACGCTCTGCTACCTGGGGATCGGCCTGCTCGCCCTCCTCCAGGGCGCCGGGGACCTGCGGGCGCGGCTGCTCGCCGCTTTCTCGTTCGCGGTCGCGGCGGAGCTCGTCCTGCCGGACACCATCGGCAACCCGGCGGTGAGGTTCGCCTCCTTCGCGGCCTACTACCTGCTCACGGGGCTCCAGATGGGGCTGGAGCTGCACCTCGCGTCGCTGATCCCGGAGCGCCCGGCCTGGCTCCGCCGCCGTCCCTGGGTGGTGCCGCTCTACTACGTCATCGGCCTGGGGATCGGCGTCGCGACCTGCGCCACGTTCGTCGTGGAGGAGATCTCCGGCCCCGGCTTCCTCCCATGGACCGCGGAGGCGGCGGGCGGGCTGCTGGGCGACGTCGGGCTCCCGGTCTGGGCGGTCGCCGTCTCCCTGCTGCTCGCGGCCCAGGCCCTCCGCCATCCGGAGCCCGAGGGGCGCCACCAGGCGGGGCTGGTGCTGGCGGGCACGCTCCCCTGGTTCCTCTTCCTCCTCGCGGCCGGAGCCTTCGCGCGGGTGGGGCTGCCGCTGCCGGCGTGGACCGCGGCGCTGGAGTCGCTGACCCTCCTCTGCTACCCGGTGGCCGTGTTCGCGGCCATCTACCGCTGCCGGCTGTTCGACATCGAGCTGGTGGTGCGGCGGAGCCTGAGCTACGCGACCCTGACCGGAGCGCTGCTCCTGGTCTTCTACGCCGCGCTGGGGGCGGGAGGCGCCCTGTTCTCCAACCTGGTCGAGGGGCGCGGGTCGGTCTGGGCGGTCTCCGCCTCGACCCTGCTGCTCGGGCTGCTCTTCTCGCCGCTGCGCCGCGCCCTGCAGCGGATCATCGACCGGCGTTTCTTCCCCGAGCGGCACGCGCTGCGGCGGCAGCTCGTCTCCCTGGCGGGCGAGCTGCCGGCCCTCGGCAAGCTGCCGCGGATGGGGCAGCACCTGGCCGCGCGGCTAACCGGCATCTTCCTGGCGCGCTCGGCCACGCTGCTCATCGCCAACCCGGAGACCGGTCTGCTGGGAGTCCTGGCGGCGACGGGGGAGGGGGCGGCGGGCCCGTCCGATCCTGCGCTCCCCCTGACGCTCGACGACCCGGCGGTGGAGATCCTGCGGCGATCCCGGAAGCCTGTGCCTCCCGGCCAGCTCGCGGCGCGCAGCCCGGCCTTCGCACACCGCTTCCCCGGCCTCGACCCCGACGGGCTGGTGGTCCCCCTGGTCAGCCAGGAGAAGCTGATCGGCCTGCTTCTGGTGGGGCGCAAAGAGGGCCGGCGAAGCTATCCGGCCGAGGAGGTGGATCTGCTCAACCTGCTCGCCCATCACGTCGCGACGGTCTTCGAGAACGCCCGGCTCTTCGAGTCCGCCACCTACGAGAGCCTCACCGGCCTGCTGCGCCGCGAGGCGATCCTGGAGCAGCTCGATAAAGAGCTGGAGCGCGCCCTCCGTTACGACCGGCCGCTGGCCATCGCCATGGCGGACCTGGACTTCTTCAAAAAGGTCAACGACCGCTACGGACACCTGGCGGGAGACGCCCTGCTGCGGCAGGTCTCGCAGGTGGTGGCCGGCGCGCTGCGCAGCACCGACTGGATCGGCCGTTACGGCGGCGAGGAGTTCCTGCTCGTGCTGCCGGAGACCGACATGGCCGGAGCGAGCGGCGTGGCGGAGAAGGTCCGCTCCCTGGTGCAGCGGACGCCGGTGCCCGTGGAGGACGGAGCGGTCGCGCGGGTCACCCTGTCGATCGGCCTCGCCTCGCTGGAGGATCTCCTGGGGGAGGGAAAGATCACCGCGCGAGACCTGATCGCCGCCGCCGACCGGTCGCTCTACGAGGCGAAGAACGGGGGGCGGAACCGGGTCCACCCCCTCGTGGCGGTGGCGTAGCTCAGAAGGCGATGATCAGTCCGGCCGACGCTTCGCCCTGGACGAGGTCCCCCTCGGAGTCGTAGCGGTCGTAGCGCTCGTCGAAGTCGGTGTCGAGGTTCGTCCAGTAGCCCCGCCCCTCGAACCGCAGGCCGACGTTCTCGCTGAAGAAGACCTTCACGCCCCCTCCGAGCGTGCCGGAGAAGTAGTTCTCCGCGTCCAGCTCGGGGAAGTCAGGGGTGACGCGGGCCAGGCCGAGCGTCCCCACGATGAACGGGTTGACCTGCCCCAGCCCCCACTGGTACAGGAAGCCGGCCTGGAAGAAGTCGATGCTCACGTCGCCCAGGTCCTCCGCGGGCGAGAACAGCCCTTCGTCAACGCTGAAGCCGGTGTCCTGCCGATTGGCCATGAGCTCGAGCCGCCAGTTCGGGGTCAGGGGGATGTCGAAGATGATGCCGAAGGTCGCGCTCTCGTCGACCTCGACGTCCTGATCGAAGTCGGGAAAGCCGATGTCGCCGGCGTTCTCGATCTCGCCGGCGAACCGGTAGCCCACCGTCGGCGTGATCTCGAACTGTCCCGGCTGGGCGAAGGCGGCGGCGGGTACGGCGATGAACAGCAAGGCGAGCAGTGCTCGACGCATTAGGGTTCTCCTTGGTTACGGCCCCCCCGGCCGGAAGGCCCGGGGTCTCTTCATGGTTCTATCATACCGGGGTGTTACGATCTCGCCATGACCATGCCGGTTCCCACTGAGGTGCGGCGGCTGCCCGAGGAGCGCCGCGTGCGGCTCACCTGGAGCGACGGCCACGTCGCCGAGTACGGCTACGACTACCTGCGCGGCTGGTGCCCCTGCGCCGGCTGCCAGGGCCACTCCTTCATGAAGATCCGCTACCAGCCGCCGGCGAGCCCGGTGACCGTCGAGTCCATCAAACCAGTCGGCAACTACGCCATCTCCATCGCCTTCTCGGACGGCCACGGCACCGGCATCTACCGGTTCGACTTCCTGCGCGAGATCTGTCCTTGCGAGAAGTGCGGCGGGGTGCCGGAGGGGGAGATGGCGGTGTAGGGCCCTCACCCCCGGCCCCTCTCCCGAAGGGAGAGGGGTGAGATTTGGGAAAAAACCAGAGGCGAGACTCTGAGGTCACTCTCCCTCTTCTTTGCTGAGGTTCTCCCCTCTCCCTCCGGGAGAGGGGCCGGGGGTGAGGGCCGCCAAGTCCTCCACCGTATTGACATTGAAGAACATCTCCCCCGGCTCTCCGAAAACCGCCAGCGCCTCCTCGTCCAGATAGCGCACCGCCAACCCTTCCTCCTCCGCGAGGGAGTGCAGCGCGAAGACCCCTCTCGCGACCCGCTCCTCCAGGATCTCCAGGGCGCGCGGGCCGTAGAGGGCGCAGAGCGGCTCCAGGCGGCCTTGCCAGCGAGGGATGGCGAGGTCGGCGCCCGCGCGGACGGTTGTCTCCAGAAGCGCGAGAAGAGGGACGGGGACCCGGGGAAGATCGCAGGCCAGGACGAGCAGCGGATGGCCGGGATAGACCTCGGCCGCTCCCAGCAGGCCGGCGGCGGGACCCCGGCCAGGACCGTCGGCGAGCGAGGGGAGGCCGGGGATCAGGCCGCGTTCGCGGTCGGCGAGCGCCACCTCCGGGCAGACCGCGGCCAGGAGGTTGGCCGTCCGGCGGGCCAGGGTCTCCCCTCCGATCATCAGCGAAGCCTTGTCGCGCCCCATGCGGCGGGAGGCTCCTCCGGCGAGCACGATCCCAACCACGGTTTTCATCGTGTTAGCATCCCCCCGACCGAACGGCACAAGGAGAAACGTCCATGATGAATACCGTCAGTCTGCTGCTCATCGTCCTCCTCTTCGGGATCGTCGGCTCCTCCTCGGCGCAGGGCGGGTCCGGATCGGCCAACCCGAAAGTCGCGTTCGACACCTCCAAGGGTCGGATCGTCATCGAGCTCTACCCGGACAAGGCCCCCAAGACCGTGGCGAACTTCCTCCAGTACGTCAAGTCCGGCCACTACAACGGCACCGTCTTCCACCGCGTCATCCCCGGCTTCATGGTCCAGGGCGGCGACCCCCTGGGCACCGGCACCGGCGGCCCGGGCTACCGCTTCCCGGACGAGTTCCACCCCGAGATGCGCTTCGACCGCCCCTACCTGCTCGCGATGGCCAACGCGGGCCCGGGCACGAACGGCTCGCAGTTCTTCATCACCGTCGAGAAGACCCCGTGGCTGACGATGAAGCACACGATCTTCGGTGAGGTCGAGGACACCGCCAGTCAGGACGTCGTCGAGGACATCGCGGCCGCGCGCACCGGGCCGCGGGACC
>DASVEF010000096.1:0-20046 GCA_036380715.1 Thermoanaerobaculia bacterium
GATCTGCTCGCCGGGGCTTCGGCCGCCTATCAGCTCGGCGAGTCCGGACTGACCGATTTCCTCGATACCGTGCGCGCCGCGCTCGCGGCCCGGATCACCGCCCTGGAGGTCCGGGAGGCCGCCTGGGCCGCGCAACGCGACCTGGAGGCTGCCGCCGGGCGGCCCCTCTCGGGAGACCTGCCATGAGCCGTTCCTGGATCCTGCCGCTGTCGCTCGTCTTTTTTCTTCCGCTCCTCCCCGCCTGCCGGGATTCCGCGGACGAGCATTCCCATGCCGGCGGAGGGGGGGACCACCCGCACGGAGAGGAGGAGGCGGAGAGCTGGTCGGTGACCGCCTGGAGCGAGCACTACGAGCTGTTCGCCGAGACCGATCCGCTGATCGCCGGCCGGGAGGCCCCGTCGCACGCGCACTTCACGTATCTGCCGGACTTCTCGGCGCTGAACGAGGGCTCGGTCACCGGCATCCTGCGCTCACCCGAAGGCCGCGAGGAGAGCTTCCTGGCCTCCAAACCCTTGCGCGCCGGGATCTTCAACGTCGTCTTCAAGCCGGCGCGCGAGGGGACGTACGACCTGATCTTCCGGGTCCGGAACCGGAAGGCGAGCGAGGACATCGCCGCGGGCCGGGTGCGGGTCGGGAGCGAGGCGTCCCCGGGGAAGCTCGTCGAGCCGCCTGCGGGCGCTCCGGACGAGCAAGCCGCGGCCGGCGAGCCGGTCGGCTTCCTCAAGGAGCAGCAGTGGCGGACGGAGTTCGCCACGGAATGGGCTCGCGAAGGCGCTGTGAAGCGGACTCTCCGCGCCTCCGGCCGGGTGCTTCCCACGGGCGGCGGCGAGGCGGTCCTGACGGCGCCCGTGGACGGCGTGATCACCGCGGCGCGCTGGCCCCACGCGGGTCTGGAGGTGGGCCGGGGAGCTCCGCTGTTCCTGCTGACGCCCCGGGTGTCGGCGGACCAGAGCGTCGGGGAGCTGCGGGCCGACGTCACGGAGCTGGAGGCCGAGCTCGGGACCGCCCGGACGCGGCTCGACCGGCTGCGCGACCTGCTGAAGGTGGAAGCCGCGAGCCGGCGGGAGGTCGAGGAGGCGGAGACCCGGGTCAAGTCGCTGTCGGCCCGCCTGGAGGCCGCCCGCCGCGAGCGTGCCGCGGCGTCGGCGGTGCGCGGCGGCGGAGCCGGGGGACCGGAGAGCTTCCGGATCGCCTCGCCGATCGCCGGCCGGGTGGCGGAGGTGGCGGTCAGCCCCGGGCAGTTCGTCGCCGCCGGGACCCCCCTGGGCCGCGTCGTCCGGACCTCTCCGGTCTGGCTGGAGCTGGCGCTGCAGCCGGACCAGGTGGGAGCGCTCACGCAGCCGCCGGCGGGGCTCTCCTTGCGCCGATGGGCCAGCGAGGAGCCCTTCCTCATTCCGGGCGGGGATCTCCGCGTCGTCTCCCGGGCTCCGGAGATCGACGCGGGCGCCGGCACGGTGTCCGTGATTCTGGAGGTGCGGCGGAGCGTGGACCTGCTGCGCCTGGGGAGCCGCGTCGAGGCCGAGGTGCTGCTGCCCGGAGACCTCTCCGGGATCGTGATCCCCGCTTCGTCCCTCGTCGACGACAGCGGGGTCGAGGTGGTCTACGTCCAGCTCGGAGGAGAGAGCTTCGACCGCCGGGAGGTCCGGGTCGAGGCCCGCCAGGGGCCGCTCGCCCTGGTGCGCGGCATCACGCCCGGCGAGCGCATCGTGACCCAGGGCGGCAACGCGATCCGCCGCAGCTCGCTGCTCGGCTCCGGCGCCGTCGAGGGGCACGTCCACTAGCAGGAGACTGCCATGCTGAACGCCGTCATCCGTTTTTCTCTCAGCCACCGCGGCATGGTCCTGCTCGCGGCCGGGCTCCTGCTGGTCCTCGGCTCGCTCTACGTCTCGAACCTGCCGCTCGACGTCTTCCCGGACGTGAGCGCGCCCACGGTCACCGTGGTCACCGAAGCGCGCGGCATGGCGCCGGAAGAGGTGGAGCTGCTGGTGACCTTCCCCGTGGAGTCCGTGCTCAACGGCGCGCCCGGCGTGCGGCGGGTGCGCTCGGTCTCCGCCGCGGGCATCTCGGTCGTGTGGGTGGAGCTCGACTGGGGCGAGGACGTCTACCGCGCCCGCCAGGTCGTGTCCGAGCGCCTCCAGGGGGCGCAGCTCCCGGCGAGCGTCGATCCGCCGCAGCTCGGCCCGATCAGCTCGGTGATGGGCGAGATCACATTCATCGCCCTGACCTCCCGCACGGTCTCGCCCATGGAGCTGCGCCTGCTCACCGAGACGGTCGTGCGCCGCGCCCTGCTGTCCGTGCCGGGCATCTCCCAGGTGGTGCCGATCGGGGGGGACGTGCGGGAGTACCAGGTCGAGGCCGACCCGCTCGCGCTCGCCCAGCGGGGGATCACCATCGACGAGCTCACCGAGGCTCTGGAGCAGGCGAGCCGCAGCTCGGCCGCCGGCTTCCACGTCGACCGCGGGCAGGAGTACCTGGTGCGGGGGCTCGGCCGCGCCCAGGGAGCTTCGGACCTCGCCAGCACGGTGCTGCGCACCGAGAACGGCGTGCCGGTGATTGTGGGCGACGTGGCCGAGGTCCGCGAGGGCTCCGAGCCCAAGCGGGGCACCGCCTCCTACAAGACGCGGCCGGCGGTGATCCTCTCCATCCAGAAGCAGCCGGAGGCCAACACCCTTGCGCTCACCCGCGAGATCGACCGCCTGCTCGAAGGCCTCGCCAAGTCGCTGCCCCCGGGGGTCAAGATCGAGACGGAGAACTTCCGTCAGGCCGACTTCATCGAGGTGGCGATCCGCAATGTGGCGGTGGCGCTGCGCGACGGCGCGGCGCTGGTGGTCGTCATCCTGTTCCTCTTTCTGGGCAACCTGCGCACCACGCTGATCTCGGCGCTCGCAATCCCTCTTTCGCTGGTGGCGGGCGTGCTGGTGATCTCTCTCTTCGGCTACAACCTCAATACCATGACCCTGGGCGGCCTGACGATCGCCATCGGCGCCCTGGTGGACGACGCCATCATCGACGTCGAGAACGTCTTCCGCAGGCTCCGGCAGGAGAAGGCGAAACCCGAGGGCGAGCGCCGCTCGGCCTTCGAGGTGGTCTTCCGGGCCTCCTCGGAAGTCCGCGGAGCCATCCTCTTCGCGACGCTGATCATCGTCCTGGTCTTCCTGCCGCTGTTCGTGCTGCCCGGCATGGAGGGGCGTCTGCTCCGTCCGCTCGGTTTCGCCTATGTCGCGGCGCTGGTCGCCTCGCTCGTGGTGTCGCTCACCGTGACGCCGGTCCTCTGCTATCTCCTCCTTCCCCGCTCGAAGGCGCTCGACCGGCCCGAGCCCTGGCTGCTGCGGGCCTTCCATCACGCCTACGAGCCGACTCTGGGCTGGTCGCTCCGGCACCCGGGGGTGGTGATCGCGGCGACCGTGGCGGTGACGGCCGCGGCCGTCACCGTCGCCTTCTTCCTCGGCCGCAGCTTTTTGCCCCCTTTCAACGAGGGATCGCTCACGGTGTCGGTCGTCAGCCCGCCGGGCATCACCCTGGAGGAGGGGGACGCGGTCGGGCGGCAGGTCGAGCAGGCCCTCCTCGACTTTCCCGAGGTGGTCTCGACGAGCCGCCGCACCGGCCGGGCGGAACGGGACGAGCATGTCCAGGGGGTCAACGCCTCCGAGATGGAGGTCGTGCTGCGCGAGGGCCGGCCCAAGGAGGAGCTGCTCGCCGAGATGCGCAAGGCCGTGGCCACCATCCCCGGCGCCCAGGTCACCTTCGGACAGCCGATCAGCCACCGCATCGATCACATGATCTCGGGCAGCAAGACCAACCTGGCGGTGAAGATCTTCGGCCCCGACCTCGCGGTGCTGCGGGGGCTGGGAGCGAAGGCGCAGTCGCTCCTCGCCTCGACGCCCGGAGTCGTGGACGTCTCGAACCAGGAGCAGGCGAGCGTGCCGCAGCTCGTCATCGATTTCGACCGCCGCGCCCTGCCGCTCCATGGCCTCACTCCCGCCAGCCTCTCCCGTTCGATCGAGGCGCTGTTCCAGGGCACCGAAGCCGGCGAGATCGTCGAGAGGGGCGTCGTCTCCCGGGTCGTCGTCCGCCTGCCGGAGCGGCTGCGCGCGTCACGCGAAGAGCTGGAGGCGCTGCCGGTGCCGACCCCGTCCGGCCGCACGGTCCGTCTGGGCGATGTGGCCCGGCCGCGGTTCGACCTCGGGCCGGGCCTGGTGCGGCGCGAGAACGTCGAGCGGGTGGCGATGATCACCGCCAATATCACGGGAGCCGACCTCGGCGGGACGGTCGAGGCGGTGCAGGCCAAGCTGGCGGCCGGGCTCGAGCTGCCGCCGGGCTACCGGATCGCCTATGGTGGGCAGTTCGAGGAGGCGGCGCGCAGCCTCCGCAACCTCGGCGCCCTCTCGGGCCTGGTGCTGATCGGCATGTACGGCCTGCTCTTCTTCGCCTTCCGCAGCCATCGGCACGCCCTGATCGTGCTGGTCAACCTCCCCTTGGCGCTCGTGGGCGGGGTCTTCGCGGTGGCTCTGGGAGGCGGCGTGCTCTCCGTGGCCTCGCTGGTCGGCTTCATCACTCTCTTCGGCATTGCGACCCGCAACGGCGTTCTGCTCGTCTCCCATTACCAGCACCTGATGCAGGAAGAAGGGCTGCCGCTCGCCGAGGCGGTCGTCCAGGGCTCGCGCGAGCGGCTGGCCCCGGTGCTGATGACGGCTCTGACGGCCGGGCTCGCGCTGATCCCCTTGGTGCTCGCGGGCGGCGAGCCGGGCAACGAGATCCAGAGCCCCATGGCCCAGGTCATTCTCGGCGGGCTCCTCTCCTCGACCTTCCTCAACCTCATCCTGGTGCCGGTGCTGTTCGCGCGCTGGGGAGGCGCCGAGCCAAGTCCATCCTAGGTGACCCCCTCCTGTCACATTTTGGCGGCCTCCGGTACCTTGCTATGTAGGAGCCGCTGGAGGCATCCAAAATTTAAAGACGAGCTAGGGTATGAAGGCTCGGAGGGTCGTCGTAATCTGGGGGACCGTCTTCGCTCTGATGGTCGTGCTCGGAGCAGGAGTCGCGGTCGCTTCGCTCTATTGACCTGAAACCTGAAGAAGAAAGAGGAGAAAAAAAATGCTTTCGCGCAAGGTGTTCTGGTCGGTCACGATTGCTCTGGCTGTCGTTGGCGTTGCCTCCGGCGCGCTCCTTGGAAATACTGTCTTCAACCAGCCCACTCATACTTCGTACGCGGCCTGGAAAGAGGTTTTCGAATCTCCGTCGCATCTGGCCCAGCGTGTGGATGCGGTCGTCCTCGCCAAGGCCGTCGGCGTCGAGCCCGGCCGTATCGTTTATTCGAGCAACCGTGAGGACGCCCTCCCCTTCGAGGTGGTGCAGTTCGAAGTGGTCCGGGGCATCAAGGGTGCCGCAGTGGGCGAGCGCGTCCCGGTCGAGCGCGCGGCCGGCAACATCACCATCGACGGTGGCGCCTATGAGATCGGCGCGACCTACCTGCTCTTTCTCAAGCAGCAGGAAGAGGGTCCGTATTTCTACCAGGTCAACCACCAGGGCCGTTACCTGGTCGACAAGGGCCGTCTGTACGCCGCCGCCCCCGAGGACTCGGTCGCCTCGTTCTTCGAGGGCCGTCCGGTCGCCGAGGGTCTCGGCCTGGTCCGCGGCTACCTGCGGGAGAACTGATCTTTCGTGATCCAACGCAGGGTGGGCCGCGCGGAGCGGCCCGCCTTTTCGTTCCACCTTGGTTTTCGAGGAGGCCCACATGAGCACGCGGAAAGCCTTTCGGATCTGGAGCGCCTTGATCGCCGTGACGATCGTTCTCGGAGCCGGCCTGGCCTTCGCCTCGCATCGCAGAGGTTGCTGGAAATACGCCGACTCCCTGATCAACTGGTACAACGGCGGCACCGGCGACTACAAGAACATTTATGAGGAAGAGGCGAAGACGGACGCCGACTCCTGGCACAACTTCACGGACGTCAATTTCAACTCCGTCGCGGCCGCGGGGACAACCGATCACCTCAACGCCTACAACGGTTTCTACGGCAACACGGGCTGGCTGGGGCTGGGCGAGATCCGGGCCTACAGCGGCTGCATCATCAAGAACGGACGGATCCGCCTGAATCAGACCTACCTCGACAACGGCTCCTACACCCGCACCAACAAGGAGTCGATCGCCTGTCATGAGATCGGCCACCTGCTCGGCCTCGACCACAGCCCCAACGCGACGAGCTGCATGAGCCACACTCTCACGGCCGCGCAGCCCGACACTCACGACCGCGACGTCGTCAATTCGATTTATTGAGGCCGGGGCGATCCGGCGTGCGAGCCCGCATGCGGCGGAAGACCTCCTCCGCATGCCGTGGCTCCATCTCGGCCAGGGTGGGCAGGATGCGCGCCGCGGGCTCGAGCTCGGGCTCCTGCTCACGGTTCACGACCGTTGGGTTCCTCGCGGAAAGGCACTCCGAGAGACGGTGGCGTTTTTGACGGCCCTCCTGGTTCAGAGCCGCAGCCGCCGCAGGCGCAAGGCGTTGCCGATCACGGAGACCGAGCTCAGGCTCATCGCCGCGGCCGCGAACATGGGCGACAGCAGGATTCCCAGGGAGGGGTACAGCACCCCGGCGGCGACCGGAACGCCGAGGGTGTTGTAGATGAAGGCGGAGAAGAGGTTCTGCCGGATGTTGCGGATGGTCGCCTGGCTGAGCAGCCGCGCCCGGACGATGCCGCGCAGATCCCCCTTGACGAGGGTCACGCCCGCGCTCTCCATGGCCACGTCGGTGCCGGTCCCCATAGCGATCCCCACCTGCGCCTGGGCGAGCGCCGGAGCGTCGTTGACGCCGTCGCCCGCCATGGCCACGAACCGCCCCTGCTCCTGGAGGCGCTTGACGGCATTCACCTTCTGGTCCGGCAGCACCTCGGCGATCACCTCGTCGATGCCGAGCTTGCGCGCCACCGCCTCCGCCGTGGTCCGGCTGTCGCCCGTGAGCATGACGACCGAGAGTCCCATCTCGTGAAAACGGCGGATCGCCTCGGGCGTGCTCTCCTTGACCGGGTCCGCCACTCCCAGGAGGCCCGCGGGCTTGCCGTCAACGGCGACGAACATCACCGTCTGCCCGTCTCGGCGCAGCTCCTCGGCCCGTTCCGGCAGGCCTCCGAGAGCAACCCCGAGCTGGTCCATGAGCGCCCGGTTGCCGAGGGCCACCCGGCGGCCGTCTATCGTCCCGGTGACCCCCTTGCCGGTCACCGAGTCGAAACCCCGGGCGTCCGCCAGCTCGACACCGCGCTCCTCCGCTCCGGCCACGATCGCGGCGGCCAGCGGGTGCTCGCTCCCGCGCTCCAGGCTGGCCGCCAAGCGCAGCAGATCCCCTTCGTTCGCGCCCTCGGCCGGGACGACGGAGATCAGCTTTGGCTTGCCCTCGGTCAGGGTGCCCGTCTTGTCCACCACCAGCGTGTCGACCTGCCGCATCACCTCGATCGCCTCGGCATCCCGGAAGAGGACGCCGGCGGTCGCACCCTTGCCGGTCGCCACCATGATGGACATCGGCGTAGCAAGTCCCAGCGCGCACGGGCAGGCGATAATGAGGACCGCGACCGCGTTGACAATGGCGTAGGCCATGGCCGGAGCGGGGCCGACCGCGGCCCAGACAATGAACGTGAGGACGGCGATGAGCACGACCGTGGGCACGAACCAGCCGGAGACCTGGTCGGCCAGCCGCTGGATGGGAGCGCGGCTGCGCTGGGCCTCGCCCACCATGCGCACGATCTGGGCGAGCAGGGTCTCGGAGCCCACCCGCTCGGCTCGCATCACGAAACCGCCGGTGCCGTTGACCGTCGCGCCGATGACCTTGTCGCCCGGATGTTTCTCGACCGGGATCGGTTCGCCCGTCACCATCGACTCGTCCACAGCGCTCGATCCTTCGAGGACCGCGCCGTCAACCGGGACCTTCTCCCCAGGGCGGACGCGCAGGCGGTCTCCCGGCTGGATCTGGTCGAGCGGCACGTCTTCCTCGGAGCCGTCGTCGCGCAACCGCCGGGCGTTCTTCGGCGCGAGCCCGAGGAGGGCCTTGATGGCCGTGCCCGTGCGGCTGCGCGCCCGCAGCTCCATGACCTGGCCGAGGAGGACCAGCACGACGATCACCGCCGCCGCCTCGAAGTAGACTCCGACCTCCCCGTGCTCGTTGCGGAAGGCGACCGGAAAGATCCCAGGCACCAGCCGGGCCACGACGCTGTAGACGTAGGCCACGCCGACGCCGAGCGCGATCAGCGTAAACATGTTGAGGCTGCGATGGACCAGCGAATACCAGCCGCGGACGAAGAACGGCCAGCCACCCCAGAGGACGACCGGAGTGGCAAGCAGGAGCTCGATCCATCCCCAGGTGCGCATGGGAGCGAGTCGCTCGAACGGGTTCTCCTCCAGGAACATGGTCATGGCGAGGAGAAAGAGAGGCACGGTCAGAGCCGTGCTGACCCAGAAACGCCGGGTCATGTCCCGCAGCTCGGGGTTCTCCTGCTCCTCCGCGCCCGTGGCTGTCCTCGGCTCGAGAGCCATGCCGCAGATGGGGCAGTGGCCCGGCTTGTCGCGCACGATCTCCGGGTGCATGGGGCAGGTATAGATCGTGGCTGCGGCGGGCGATGCTGGAGGCGCGGGAGCCGGCTTCGCGGTTGCGGCCTCCGGGCGGGCGAGGTAGTGCTCCGGCTCCTGGCGGAACTTGGCCAGGCAGCCGGCGCTACAGAAGTGGTAGACCTCGCCCTCATGCGTGTGGTGATGGGGCGTCTTCTCCGGGTCCACGGCCATGCCGCAGACCGGGTCCTTGACCGGCGTGGAGCCAACTCCCGCGTGGTGCATCGCGTGTGTGTCCATGCCTCCTCCTCGGAGGGCTTCAGACCCTCTACTCGGCTGCCGCCGCGGTACCGATCTTCACCTTGACCGCACGCTTGTCGTCCTCGGTCAACTGGATCGATACCCGGACGCCCGCCGCGAGATCGGACCGCTTGGCGGCCTTCTTGTCCTTCTCGTACTGGGTGGCCTCGGTGAGCGTCACGGTCACCTCGTGCCCATCCGTGGACGTCACCACCAGATGATCCCCGTGCAGCTCCTTGACCGTGCCGAGCAGCTTGTGGCTCTTGCCGCCATGGGCGAAGGCGGCGCCGGAGGCGAATGTGGCGATGAGCAGAAAAACCAGAAATTTACGCATGTTGCTCCTTCAGTGCGAATGGGAGGTCGCCGGTCGATCTCCCGAGAGAAACGCTTCTTCAGCCTGCATCTGTTCCCACTCCTCGGGCGTCTTCGGATTGAGCGCCTCCATCTCGGCGATCTCGTCCGGAGTGAGCTCGGGAAGGTGGCGGATGAGGTGGACCAGCCCCCAACTGCTGTAGGCGGACTCGGCCGTGCCGTTGCCCCAGCCGGGCATACCGGTGAGGCGGATGCCGTTTTCGATGATCGCGAACAGCTCGCCGTCCGAGAGCGACTGCGTGGCCGGCAGCGTCATGTCGGGGGCCCGCGGGTAGAGGTGCTCGCCGATCGCCGTCTTGCCCTTGCCGTCGTTGCCGTGGCAGACGGCGCAGTGGTCGGCCCAGTGCGCCCGCGCTTCGGCCAGCACCTGCGGGGTGAGGGGCAGCGGATTGCTCTCCTCCCGCAGATCGGCGGGCGCCGACCAGCGCCGCATGCCGCGCGCGATGCGGGCCTCGATCGCCGAAGGCTCGTCGTGGGCGCTGAAGCCTCGGCGGAGCAGGCTCAGGAACAGCGCTCCGCCCAGCAACACCAGCGCCACCAGGACGAGCAGCGTGAGCTTGACCGGCCAGCGCATGACTCACTTACCCCCTGAATACTGCCCGCAGCTCCCCGCCTTCACCGCATCGAACGCCGTCTCGCCGCCCAGCGGCACCCACCGCGGGGAGCCCGGGCGCCGCGCCGGCAGGATGGTGGTGGGCGCGACCGCCTGCCGCTGGCCCACCGGCATGGCCACCGTGCCCGCCGGGTGCTCGTACCAGCCGGGGTCCTTGTCGTAGCTCCGCAGCCCCTCGCGGATCTTCAGGATCGTGAACATGCCGCCCATGAAGATCGACCCGAACGGCCCCTCCCCGTCGCCCATCAGCAGCGTGTTGCGCGGCTGGCCCATGTTCATCATGTGCCCCATGCCGGTGGTGCCCATCGGCATGTAGCCGGGGACCAGCTCCTCGAGCTTCTCGGACACGCCGGACTGGTCCACACCGGTCATGACCGGCAGGTTGTGCCCCATCTGGTTCATCGTGTGGTGCACCTTGTGGCAGTGCAGCGCCCAGTCGCCGGGGTTGTCGGCGACGAATTCGATATCGCGGGTGGTGCCGGGCGGGACGTTGATGCTGGTCTCGGGAATCCACGCCGTCTCCGGCAGCGGCCCGCCGTCGCTCCCCGTCCAGCGGAAGGTGTGGCCGTGGACGTGGATCGGGTGGGAGTCCATGCTGATGTTGGCGATGCGGACGCGCACCCGGTCGCCGAGGCGGGCGAGCAGCGGCTCGGTGCCGGGGAAGACCCGGCTGTTGAACGTGAAGACGTTGAAGTCGAGCATCATCGTCGGATCGGGGATGGAGGTGCCCGGCTTGATGAACCACTCGTTGAGGAAGATCGCGAAGTCGCGGTCCACGCGGCGAGCCGGCCGCCGCGGGTGGAAGATGAGAAAGCCCATCATCCCCATGGACTGCTGCACCATCTCGTCGAAGTGCGGGTGGTACATCTGGGTGCCGTGCTGGCGCACCACGAACTCGTACTTGAAGGTCTCCCCGGGTTCGATGGGCCGCTGGTTGAGGCCGACGACGCCGTCCATGCCGTTGGGCAGGAGCACGCCGTGCCAGTGCATGGAGGTGGGCTCGGGGAGGCGGTTCTCGAGGTAGATCCTCACCCGGTCCCCCTCCACCGCCTCGATGGTGGGGCCGGGCGTCTGGCCGTTGTAGCCCCAGCAGTTGACCCGGAACCCGGGGGCGAACTCGCGCACCAGCGGCTCCGCGATCAGGTGGAAGGTCTTGCAGCCGTCCTCCCAGCGCCAGGGGAGCGCCGAGCCGTTGGGGGTGACCACGGGGACGTAGTTGCCCCGGCCGTCGGCGGCTCCCTGGTAGCGGGTCGCGGCGGCGAGCAACGGGGTGCGCCGCAGCAGGCCGGCGGCGCCGGCGGTGAGCATCGCCGCCCCGGAAGCGAGCACGTTGCGTCTCGAAATCATGGATATCTCCTCAGTGTTCCTTGCTCTCTTGTTGCGGCGACGACTCGAACAGATCCATGCGCGGAAGCTGCGGCCGCCCGGCGCGGGCCGAGAAGCCGAGCACGCCGCTCGCCGCGGCGTCGAGCTCGGTGCGCGCCAGCCAGTAGTCGCGGACGGCCAGCACCTGCTCGCGCAGGGCGTCGGAGAGCCCCTGGCGGGCGCGGATCAGATCGTAGACGCCGCGCAGCATCGCGTTGTATTCCAACTGCGTCAGCGCCAGGATCCGCTGCCTCCGCGGCACGACGATATTGCGGAGATAGTCGGCGCGCGCTCTCGCCTCGAGCAGCCGTTCGCGCGCCGCCCGCGCCTCGGAACGCGCGGAGATGGTGAGCGCATGCAGCCGCTGCTCGGCCATGCGCAGGCTGGCGGCCGCTCGCGTCCGCCCGGCCAGGCCGCGGTCGAACAGCGGGATGGGGACGGCGACGGACGGTCCGGTGAGCTCGCCTCCGTCCGCTTCGCGCTCGTGCTTCACGCCGACCTCCAGCTCGTCGTAAGCCGGCGTGCGGGCCAGAGGCAACGCGCGGCGGGCCGCCTCCACCTCCGTCCGCGCGAGCAGCACGTCGAGACGGCGCGGGAAGGAGGCTTCCAGCTCTTCGAGGGAGGGCTCCTGCTCGTCTTCCGCGGGCGGCGCCTGGGCCGGCAGAGTGAGGGGGAGGGTCTGCAGCGCGCCGAGGTCGGCCAGCAGCCGCTCGCGGCTCTGCAGCTCGTCCAGCTCGGCGCGGGCGAGGTCGAGCTTGGCCCGCTCGTAGAGCGCCTGCTCGGATTCGAGGTCGAGGTCGGAGATGTTGCCCGCCTCGTGCTGGCGCCGCGCCAGCTCGGCCGAGGCCTCGGCCGCGGCGGCGATCGTCCGCTGCGCGGCGAGCGCCTGCTGCGCGGCCTGCAGGGTGTAGTAGTCGGCCCGCACCTCCGCGGCGAACCCGAGCACCGCGGCGGCCACGCGCAGCCGGGCGGCCTCGAAGGTGGCCTGTCCGAGGGCTCGCCGCTTGCGGAGCTGGAACAGGTCGATCAGGGTCTGGGTGATCCCGATTTCGAAGGGGTTTCTGGGGTCTCCCGGAAACAGCAGCTCGCCATCGAGAACCGGGTTGCGGACGGTGCTCGCCGCGATGAGATCGGCGCGCGCCACGCCCAGCTCTTCCAGGGTGGCGAGGAGATCCCGGTTGTTGGCGAGCGCGACCTCGACCGCGCGCTCGACGGTGAGCTCTCCCGCGAGGAGCGGTCGCAGCGCCTCGTCGTCCGGCGGCGCGATCGGCTGCGCCGGGCTCCAGGCGAGCCGGTGACCCTCCTGCTCCTCGACCATCTTCCGCACGTCGCCGATGCCGGCGTCGCGCGGCACCGAGGCGCATCCGGCGAGCAGGGCGGCGGCGGCCCAGGCCCCCCATCTCCATATCCCGCTCATCCCTTCCTCCTCTCCACCAGCGCCATTCCGCACTTCGGGCAGGTCCCCGGAGTCTCGCTGGTGACCTCGGGGTGCATCGGGCACACGTAGAGGGTCTCGGCCGAGCCGTGGTCATGGCCTTGCGGCCCGGCGGCGGGGGGCTGCGGCTCCGAGGTGTATGCCCCCGGACCGCGGCCGGCGTCGACATGATGGTAATCGGAGCTCCCATGGCCTCCGTGGCCGCCATGGCCGCCCCCCATCTCCCGGGCCATCTCCACGGACCGTTGCGCGTCCAGCACCGACGTCGCGGCCGGAGCGTCGAGCGCGTCGGGCCGCAAGGTCCTCGCCGGCTGCTCCGAGGGTACAGCCACGGGCGCCGGAGCCGACGCGACAGACGGCATCGCGCCGGCGGAAGGCGAGTGGCCGGCATGGCCTGGGCCGGGCGGCTGTGTGCCCGACGCAGGCGCTTGCGGAGACATCCCGTGTCCTGCATGCTGCCCGGTATGCCCGGGGTCCTCCCGGCGCCCCGGAGCCGGCCCGGAGGGAGCGGCCTGGTGCCCGCTGTGATCCATCGCGCCGTGATCCTCGTGACCGCCGGGAGCGGTGCGTCCACCGGGAGCGGTCGCGGTATGCCCCTCATGGCCGCTCGGCGCGGAGCGCCGGCCCTGATCCATCCCGGAGTGGCCGCCATGCCCGCCGTGGCCCGCGGCCTCTCCGGCGGCTGCCGGCGCGCCGCCGTGCGCGTGCCCCGCGTGCGGATCCTCGGCCGGCGCACCCTCTCCGCCCTCGGGAGCCGCGGCGCCGTGCCCATGGGCGTGCCCGTCGCCTCCGAACGTCTCTCCTCTCTCCTGTGCCTCTTCGAACGCCGCCGCGCTCTTGCTGGCGACGGTCTCCTCTCCACCGCAGCCGGCGAGGGCGGCGAGGACAAGCCCGGCGGCCCACGAGGCCGCGAGCGAAATCTTGCTCCGATCCATGGTCGTACCCTCCCGCTTGCACAAGCTCTGACGACCCGCTCGGCCCCATGGCCGGCGGACGAACACTACGGACGGGACTGCTCTGAGGGGAGCTAAGCTAGCGGGACGTGGTCGATGGGATGGGCGAACAGGGGGAGCCCGTGGCCGGACGCTTCGACGGCCGCTTGAGCGATGGCCGCGATGGTGAACGCCGCGGGTTCGGTATCGACGACCGCCGTCGTCTGACAAGCGTGCTTGCAGAAGGTGTTGCAGCAGTCCGCGGAATCGTGATCCTGCGACGGCAGGCTCGCTCTCGCGTGAGCGCCGTCCCCGGTCTCCTCTTCCGTTTCCATACCGTGGCAGGAGGGGGAGGAAGAAGATGGAGAACGGCGGTCCGTTTCTCCTCCCTGCCCGGCGCTGCAGGGATGCGGCCCCGCCAGGAGGCCGAAGCCGACGACGGCGAGGAGGACCAGGGCGACGAGGGCTCTCTTCTGCATTGCGTTCGAGACCGGCGAGGAGCCGATCCAAGGTTCTACGCTACCACAACAGCTCGGTCCTGGCGGACATTTCGGCATTGCGCGGGGCCTCCACGTATATCCTTCTGCGGAGGAGGATACCTGGCCATGAAGAAGACCACCGCCCTGCTCACCCCTTTCCTGCTCGCCCTGGCCGTGCTCGCCGCCTGCGCCTCCCAGGGCGCCGGCCAGGAGATCTCCGAGGAACGCGCCATCGAGCTCGCCCGCCAGCACGTCACCTTCGAGCCCGGCAAGGTCGAGGCGGTGAAGGACACCGAGGAGAACCGTCCCGTCTGGCGGGTCACCTTCTACGGCAAAGGCGTCAGCGCCGAGCGTCCCGGCGCGGTGATGATCGTCGTCCTGGACCGGAAGACCGGGGAGATGGTCTCCCTGGCGATGAGCTGAGCCGAAACCGGCGGAGTAGGGCCACCGGTCATCTGGGCGACGGAAGCCGGCATCGGCTCCGCGACGGTGACGACAGAGCGATGTCAGCCGGCATCGGACCGCCGTCCATTGTCAACGGAGCGATGACAGGCGACGACGGACGGTTGACGGTGGTCGACGGAACAATGTCAACCGACATCGGACCGTTGTCGGTTGTCGACGGAGCGATGACAGGCGACGACGGACGGTTGACGATGGTCGACGGAACAATGTCGACCGACATCGGACCGCTGTCGGTGGTCGACGGAGCGATGACAGGCGACAACGGACGGTTGACGGTGGTCGACGGAACAATGTCGACCGACATCGGACCGCTGTCGGTTGTCGACGGAGCGATGACAGGCGACAACGGATGGTTGACGGTGGTCGACGGAACAATGTCGACCGACATCGGACCGTTGTCGGTCGTCGACGGAGCGATGACAGGCGACGACGGACGGTTGACGATGGTCGACGGAACATTGACAACCGACATCGGACCGCTGTCGAAGGTCGATGGAGCGATGTAAGCGGAGAAAAAGACAAAAAGAGGGGGCGGCGACGAGGCCGCCCCCGTAATAGAGCCGTTACCGACCGGGCTCGTTGAAGGATCCGGAGTCGCCGGAATCCCCCGCCTGCTTCGTGGCAGGCTCGGGCTCTTCCGGTGACGGTTTGGCCTTCTTGCCCCGGAACGGCTGCAGACCGAACTCGGCGATCTTCTCCTCCCGCGTGCCGTAGTGCTCCTTCACGGCGGAGCGTACGACACTGGCCAGCAACTGAGCCTCCACGAGGAGGCGCCGGAGCTCCTTTGACGCCTGCTGCTTGGCGGCCCGGTGCTTGGCCTGGAGCTGGGTCGCCGCGAGGATCAGCTCCATCAGACTCCCCAGCTTGGTCCGGAACGGCTCAAGCTGAGGCAGCTCCTCCTTGTTCTCCTCCATTGCTCCCATCAGACGCTGCAAACTGCCCACGACTCCGGACTGTGTAGTCTCGCGTGCCATGGTCATCCCTTTCTGAGCTCTCGCGGGCTCGGTTCATCTGACGCCTTCCTGGCGCCAGAAGATCAGAACGGCTGTGTGCTGCCTCTTGCTACCCAACAACGATGCGGGTATAATGCGCTTCTACAGCAGGGATGTCAAGGGGGTTGGCGAGTAAAGCATCGACAAGAATGGGTGGTATCCCGTAAGCCGCGAAGAGGAGTGGCCCGCGCAGCGTGGACGAGCAGTACGAGCTGTTCCAGCGTCTCCGGAAGCACCTGAAGAAGATTATCTGGAGATGAGGCCGGCGCAGGCAGTCGGTTGCGCCGATCGGTTCTTTGAAAACTGAAGTACCGGGCCGGAGCCCTCCTGGGCGGGGGGAGGCCTCCGGCCCACCTTCAGGGGTCCTGTCGTAGGCGGCCTGCGCCCCCTCGCGGGTGACTGGCGCCGGTTCCATTTCCGAAGGCGCGGCCGTCCGATCTCAGTATGCGACGAGCGAGCCCTGCCGGGGGAGATCCTGGACTCCATGGCCGGGATCGAAGAAGACCTGGCTGTTGATGTCGTGGAGCGTGGCGAAGGATTTCTTGGTGGCCATCGCGACCGCCATGGCCAGCAGCTTGGGCTTGCCCAAAGCGTGATTCTCGCGGATCAGCTCTGCGGCTTCGGCGCGTTCCCTCTGCGCTTCTTGGGAATTCCAGGCCATGTCGAACGCCTGGTTCAGGTGCAGGGTGTTCTTCGCCGGGTCGATGCCGTGCACCTCTCCTCGGGTATCGACAGCCGTGGCCCCCTCAAATCCCGACACCGGCCATTTCCCACCGAGGGCTGCGTGGAGCTGGGTGGCGAAGGATTGTTGCCCGCCGAGCCCCGCCTTGCAGGAGAGAAGGACGATCCCGCCGATCTCCTCCCGCAGGCCACGCGACAAGAGGTGTTTTGCCAGAGTCTTCGCGTCCATTCCCTTGTAGGTCGTCGCGGATCCATGACCCATGAGATAGAGGATCTCGTCGTCCGCCATGGTGGAGAGGTCGGCGCTCTCCAGAGAGACGATCTTTTCCCGCGGATGCGAGAGGTTCCAGTAGTAGATCTCCACATAGCGGCCGACGTCCGTCTGCAGCTCGGCGGCGGGCACCAGGGTCAGCCTCTGGAGGACGCCGGAGCGCGCCGCCGGAGTCGGCGATGCCGTCCTCGCGGGAGGCGGACGGGGCACGGGCCGGGGCGGCGTCGGAGGCAGGCTCCGGCTCGGCGTTGCCGGCGCTGGAGTGGGGCGCGCCAGCGCCGCCGCGACGTGCGCCGGCGACGGGTGCGGCGCCCGCACCGGCGGCGCGACCGGAGCTGTCCGGGGAGGAGGGACGATCCCCGCCGTCCGCGGCTGGGCGGTCTGGCCGGCCGTCCCACAGCGGCCGAGCGCGGCGCTCACGTGCGGCGCCAGGGGCCTCGGGCCAGGAGCCGGCGCCACCTTGGGCGCCTCTCGCGGCGGGCCTGCGACCCGCGGCTGGACGGCGGCTGGCGGACGGCCCGGAGAGGGGCTCGGCCGGGGAGGAGCGAGCCGCGCGACGCGCCGGGGATCAGGGGAAATTGCTGCCATACTGGTTGAACCCGGGGTAGGTTTTGATCTGGAGCTCAGGCGGGGTCCGCGTGAAGGACAGAGGGACCGGTTCCTTGCCCTGGAGCTGCCAGGTGGTGTTGGCCAGCGATCCGCCCAGGACCGGCCGGTCCACGGTGTACCGGCCGGCCCCCTCGTAGAATCCCGCCGAATCGCGGCGCTTGAAGGTCTTTCCCGTGGACCGGTAGACGCTCCAATCGATGCGCCAGTCGAACCTCTCGAGGAGGACCAGCTCGTCGCGATCCTCGTGGTGCGCCGCGAGCCAGGTCACATAGCCGTCCTCACCGGAGATCTCCACGATCTGCCGGCCGTCTTTGTCCGTCCAGGGGGCCTCCAGCGGTGCGAGATCCGTGAGCGGACCCAGGTGAAGCGTGATGCCGTTCCGCAGGTAGTCGCCCGCCGTCTTGTGATCGCTTTTCGGGGAAGGCGCGATCATCCAGAACCCGTGCTGGCCGTCGCCGTCCCGCGCGGGTCCCGGCTGTGAGATCGTGGCGTCCCGCCGCGAGGTCTCGTCCATGTACATCATGTGACGGGAGCTGCCGGCCACCGTCTGGAGATAGCCGATCCTCCAGCCGTCGATGTCCGGCACCGCCCCGCGGATCACCACCCGGGCTCCCTGGATGTAGAGCCTGCCCACGATCAGGGCGAAACCGGGGCCTTGGTCATTCGAGATGTCGTTGGTGATCTGCGTGTCCGGATCCCAGTGGGAATCGAACGTCACCGAGCCGTGCGTCGTGGTCGCCCGCTGGATCACCGCGAGATGCGGCCTGGGAATGGGGGGGACCGGCAGGATTCTTGGTTCGACGGCGCCGTGGAGCGGAGCGGGATGGGGTGCCGCGGTCCGCGCGCCGGCTCTCCCGGCGGCCTGGAGCACCGTGGCGGCCCGCAGGCTCCACCGCTCCGCCTCGGCTTCGAGGGCGAAGTTGTGGACGATCGCCAGTCCCTGGCCGGAGGGATGACGGACCCTCCCCTCGCGCTGCTGGACGACGTGAGCGAGCTCGTGACCCAGCAGCCGCAGCCCCTGCGGGCTGACGGGATCGTACCGTCCCGGCGCGAAGTGGATGTTGGGACCCACCGTGAAAGCGAGGGCGCCGATCGCGATCGCCTGCGGCTCGACATGGATACGCACGCCCGAGAAGTCGGTGCGGAAGAGCGCCTCCATCCGGCTCCGGACCGCTCCCGGCAGGGACTGCCCCGGGCCTGTGCCGGTGGGGCGGAGCCATCCCTCCGGCAGAGGGCCTTCGGCAGGCCGGATGCCTCCCCTGGAGTGGCGCTGGACGACACCCGGTCCGGGCCGCCGGGGGGAGCCGCCGACGAAGGCCCCCTGGAGGATCCCCGGCCTCGGGAAGTGGCGATTTTCCATATCGAGACTCCTGAAACCAGTATAGCAAAAGCTTGAGATCGCTCCCTATCGGCGCGCGTTGGGCGACCCAGCACCTTAAGAAGATCATCTGGAGATGAGCCCGGCGCAGGCAGTCGGCTGCGCCGGAAGGTTCTTTGAAAACTGAAGTACCGGGCCGGAGCCCTCCTGGGCGGGGGGAGGGCCTCCGGCCCACCTTCAGGGGTCCTGTTCGGCGCGGCGCCCAGTGTCGCGTCAAACTGTTCAGACAACTACGAGATGCTCTGGCATAGCTCCCGGAGCCGCTGACAGCGGGATCGTGCGATCGAAGGTGACAAACCTTCCTCCATGCTCCACGGCGAGCGCGAGAAGATAGACATCGGTTACCTGGCGTGGCCCGTGAACGTGGCTGGAGTTGATGCGGCGGTCTTCGAGAAGACTGATGGAGCAGGGCCAGAACTCGTGGTACTCGGTGCTGGTCGCTCGGCGCAGCCGCTCGACGGCCTCGAAAGGCGAAACCGGGCTCGGGTACCTGGGCTGGCTGATGATGCGGACGAATCCGTTTTGCGTCAAGGCGCAGGATGCCCAGCCGTGCTGAATCTCCCCGGAGATCCACTCCTGGGCTCGCTGATGGTCGACGTGGTCTGCATCCAGTAGTGCGAGGAGAACGTTGATGTCGAGAAGCGCTCGCATCAACCGAGGTCTTCCTCTCGCAGCTTGTCAATCAGCTCGTTGGAGACCGCCTCTCCGCGGGGGGGCAGTGGGTCGAAACCGTAGAAGCTCTTCGGCTTCTTGGCCTCGGAGCCCTCCCGGTACCGATGGGTCAGTGCCTCTCGGGCGAGCTCGGACAAAAGATCTCCGGCACTGCGCTTCTGCCGTCGTGCCCTCTCCTTGACCGCCATCAGAACGTCGTCCGCGATGTCCAGAGTGGTGCGCATGCATCAGATGCTAGCACAACCGGGAGCTCAGGATCTCGGTCTCCGGGCGAGCGCGAACCCGGATCTGGAAGAAGGTCAAGGCGCTGAGGAAGCGCTCCAGTCATTCGGAAAGCTAAGCCGTCTCACACAGTTTGTGCCTTGTTATTGTGTGGACGGAGGTGAAGAATGCCGACGAACCTGGCGATCAACGACGAGCTTCTGGAGGAGGCCCTCCACCTGGGAGGCCACCGGACGAAAAAAGCGACCGTCAATGAGGCGTTGAAGGAGTACATCCAACGCCGCAAGCAGCTCAAGATCCTGGACCTGTTCGGCCAGATCGACTACGACCCGGACTATGACTTCAAGGAGCAGAGGAAGCGGGAATGAACGTGCTGCGACGACGAAGTCGAAGGGTAGACCGGCGGAGTCTACTGGGAGCTCAGGATCTCGGTGTCCGGGTGAGCGCGAACCCGGATCTGGAAGAAGGTCAAGGCGCTGAGGAAGCGCTCCACCTTGTTGGGACAGGTCGCCGGCTCGACGGTCGTGTCCACCGTCTTGACCGTGAAGGAGTGGCGCCGCGGGCCTCTCCCGTACCAGGTGATCTCGTAGAGCGCCGGAATCCTCGGGTCTCCCGCCAGGGTGCAATCCCCCTGCGTCCCCAACTGGGCCTGCGCGATGGCGGCGGCGAGCTCGTTGCGCTCGCCGCGGGTCCCGAGCCCCCGGACGACGACCGTCTCGAACCCGATCGACGC
>DASVEF010000097.1:0-22593 GCA_036380715.1 Thermoanaerobaculia bacterium
GTGGGAAAAGGGTGGCCTATATGAACCAGTTTGCCAGCGAAATGCTAGCGCACGGCCTCACTATTGCTGAGCAATTCAAGGCTGCGGCGGCGGTCGCTCCACCGCAGTTTTCGTGTATGGACATGCTTGTGGAGTTCGGTCTGGGGCTACAGAATCGTGGCAATGCATTTGTCGGCCACCTATCGGGAGGAGAACGGCAGATCATCGCATTACTCTGCACCCTAGCTGCGGGAGCTGCCATCCTTTGTTTGGATGAATTTACTTCTGCTCTAGACGAAAAGTCTGCGTATATTGCAGATCGTCTCCTGGAATATGTTAAGCGGACTTCCAAGGTTGCACTTGTTGTGGTAAGCCACTCTGGCCCGCTCGTGCAAATAGACCGAGAGATCCGTATGACAGGTTAGCGAGGAGGGTTCAATGCAGGATGTTCAAGAAGCTAAACCGCGGAGATGGGTTAGATTGGTCATATCGTTGCTCGTAGGTTTGGCTACGGCATATATCGATTACTGCAGCAGGCAGAAAGCAGGTGGCCTTATAAGTCCCCAAGCCGCAGAGTGGGCCTCGCGAGGTATCATTTCTGCGATAGCAGCCGCTCTTTTAGGTGAAGTTTGGGCATTTAAGACAAGTTTGGATGAGTTGGCAAAAAAGGTCACCTTAAACGGTGACAAAAGCGAGAACCTGACGGCTGGCTTGATGTCCCAGTTGCAGGAAATCAAGGACAGCACGTTCGGAGATGAGCGGATAATCTTTGCGCGCCAACAACTCAGCCGGGAGAGTAGGGTGGTTTCAGTCTTGGGAATAGAGGCCGTTGATCCTGTGCCGGAAGCTCTAACCTATGCGCCGCAGTGTGGCGCCTTCAAACGGTGGAGGCGTTCCGTTTCACTGCTCAGGTTTGATCGAATCCAGGATCTACTTTTTTCTAAAAGCTACCTCGACCATTTCTTTTCTCTTGCGCAGCGTGCGACGGAAACATACAGGATTCTTGTCATCAACGACAAGCCTAGGTCTGCGGATGCGGTGAGATCGTTCCTGCAGATTTCTGCGAGTTTTAGGGTAAAAACATATGTATACCGCAAGAGTGAATACTATGCAATGTTGGAATTTATAGCAGGCCTTGTGCCAGATAGGGAGGATGCTGTGCGGGTGCGTGAAATTCTGAGCGGGAATCCTGAGTTAAATCTCATGACAAATAGGGACGTCGAGTTTCAGGGGTGGGAGCCGGGTACCCTTGTTACACCGGCCAACGACTACGTGTTGCGGTACTTAAGTTCTGCTGGGGGTAGGAGGGAGATCGTGACGAGGGCGCCTGGCCAACGCGGTCTTGAGGTCGGAACAATTCCTAGTTGCCAAGTTGCTTGGGTCTTACGGATTATGGATTGCGCCCTCAGGGGTGATTCGAGGTTAGGATTGAGTGCGTTTGAAAGAACGATCGCCGAGAATGGGCCTGCTCCTGAAAACTATTGGTCGCGTTATAACCTTGAGATGGTGCGACCAAAGAAGGAGTGCGCTTGAAGTTCATCTGTGAGCCCGTTGCGATCGGACATAGAGGGGAAGGCCTTCCCGTCACGATAGATTTATCCGTGAGTGCGCGATCTCAGCTGGCCGATGTGGAACTTGTTATAGTGAAAGATTATTACAGCTCCTTTCGCCGGCCGCACGTCCCGCCGTTCAAAACTACAGCGGGGGAGTATCTAGGCAGCTTTGGGGCGGGCTTAGATAAGTCATTTTTATGTCCCGAAATGCCGCTACCTAGTCACTTGGCGTCTATGGTTAGCTTGGGAGCCCAATGTGATACCTTTTGGGGCAAGCAGGCCATAGCAATGGTACATGCGGGAAGAGCTGGATGCATTGCCCCGGTCCATTTCGATTGGGATCATTCTTGGGTTGCGCATGTCTGCTTAACAGGGCGCAAGCGTTTCTTCTTTTTCCCACCAAAGTCTGGCTGGCTGTTGAGCCCCATTATAAATACTAGCGCGCTCTGTATCCCCAGGTTCTCTGATCCTGACCGGCGAGCGCTTATTCACAGGCTAGACGGATTAGAGATTGTCCTTGAAGCAGGGCAAGGTATATTATTCCCTTCCTTTGTCTGGCATGGTGTGCTGTACGAAGAGGCGTCCTTATCGCTGTCTGTTCGCTTTGAGCGACACCTTGGAGGAAGGCCTTTTAGAGCCTTGCCCCGATCATGGTGGTTGCAGCGGCTGGTCGCACGCTTTTTTGACCAGAGCTATGGCCCTGAGGCATTTGAGTTTCTCACTCGCTACCTAGAGAGATTCTTTTTTATGAAGAGTGGATGGAAGGCCAGGTACAGGATAATCAATGATCTATGTCGGCGGACGCTTCTGGAATATGGTGAGGAAGAAGGCGCAACAGAGTTTGTGGGCGAGAATTTCTCAGCGGAGATAGTGCTTGCCGGAGAAGCCTTGCGATTCTACTATGGTGATGCATGTAAGGTTTCAGCATCAAGCGACGACGGGCGCATCTTGAGGGCCTGCGAGTACCTCTTTGAAGGCATCGATCGTCCTCCGGACAATGACCTGCAACTTGCTGCGTACGCGTTGAGGGTTAAGCAAGGATTGGCTCCTCAAAGGGGTTTAATTGGAATCAAAGAGGTATAGGAGAGACTTATGGCTGGTCATGTAAAGGCTAGGCGGCTGAACCGCGTTTCTGCGGATGAGTTTAGAAGGTCGCGTGCTGGAGTGCTTGGCTGCTTCCCCTCGCCTGACATTTACGAGTTGGAGGAAGTATGTGCAGTGGTGACGCCAAAGGAGAAAGAAGGTGAGGCCTGCGAGGATAAAAAAAGCAGTAGGAGAAGCGTCAGCATCGGAATGGAACAGGCTATATAGTAGAAGGATAATACCTTGGCAGAGTGCTGGCTTGACGGTTACGGCTCGTAGGCTGCTCCATAAGCATGCTGCGGGCAAGAGATTGCTCGAGGTTGGCTGTGGCGTCGGAAACGATGCGAAGTCAATAGCGGATATGGGCTTCTCCTATGTCGGCATAGATATTGCGGAGTCTGCTATCGAGGAAGCGAGAAGCCTTCATTCGGCTAAGGGCATTTATTTTGCTTGCACAGACATCTTTCGCCGGCTTCCCGATTGTCAATTTGATGTCGTATACGACAAAGGTTTGTTTCACAACCTCGGCGGCGTTAGAAGGCGCAACGTTTTTGTGCGACGCATTGCAGGCGTGCTCGGCGAGAATGGTATTTGGCTTACTGTCTCTGGCTCTGCCGATCAAAGGCGTGAGGACTTCGGTCATGGGGCTATTTACCTTCGTGATCTGGTAGGACCGGCGGAGGTTTATTTTGAAGCGTTGGAGGTTCTGAAGGGGCCTTATGGTCTTGTAGACCAAGAGCATGACTTCAGTGCTTGGCACGCGGTGTTTCGCCGAAGGTGATAAAAGTCAGAAGCAGCTGTGCAAGTCCAGTATTTCCCCGACTGTGCAAGTTCATATCTCCCCGACACCCAGTCAGGCGGCGTCGGCAACCGGTTGGGGTGAGGCTGACGAGGATCGCGGTGTTCCTCAACTAGCGCCTGGACGCCGCCGACCTCGAAGGCACGGCGGATCTTGTAGAAGCTGTCTCGGTGGTAGCCCATGATGCGGCAGGCTTTGAGACGTTACCAAGCTCCTCGGCAAGCTTGAACAAAGAGAGCTTGGTACCCTGCGACAGGGCGGTCATTCGTCTCCTCTCGGGTAGTTGGTGATTGGTAACTCCAATCTATCCCGAGAGCTCCTGGCCAGCCACTGCCGGATGCATTGAATCAGCTCATCCTACCAAGCCAAGGCTCTGGCTAGCCACTAGGCTAGAGCTAGCTAAAAACATGGCCACGCAGAAGCTCGAAGAACTATCTCTTGATCCTCCATCCCCCATCCTCATGCTCGAGGAGCCAGCCGACGATCTTGCCGGGCCGGATGACTTCGTCCTCGTGCCAGAAGCGGCGGTTGCGGAGATGGCGGCTGGAGGTGTCGTGCTCGGGGACCGACTCGGTCTCCCGGCGGATGCTCCGCAGCCGCTCGATCCATTGGGCGCAGCTCGACAGGCGCAGATCGGCCCAGCCGTCGCGGACCCATTTCTCCAGGTTCTCCGGGGTCACGGTCTCGCCGCGGGCGTCCCCGGGCACCAGGACGCGCGGGCCGCGCAGGATCTCTCCGGAGTCCAGGAGGATGGGGATGCCGATCGAGACGATGCGGTTGGCCACCTCCGGCTGCGTGCGGACGAGCCGGTCGAGCGTCTGGCATACCTGCTCGGGCGTGGACTCGCGGACCGCCTTCATGGTCTTGAAGGCGAGGCGCAGCAGGTGGGCCTCGAAGAGGAGCTTGGAGTTGCGCGGCGGGCCGAGCATCTCGAAGGCGACGCTGTGCACGCCGTGCTGCTTCTCGAGATCGGTCATGCACTCGATCGCCTGGTGGCGCAGGATGCCCGCCCGGTAGGTGGGGCCGAGGACTGCGCCATCCAGGGCGTTGACGATGTCGCGCCCGGTCTGCCGCCCCTCGATCTCGAACACCAGGTAGCTCGCGATCTCCTCGGGCGTGACGAGCTCCATCTGGTCACCGCTGCTGACCGTGACGAGCTCTTCCAGGCTGAAGACTCCGTTCTCTCCGGTGTCGATGAACACGTTCTCGTAGAGGACGTCGGTCTCACGGGCGGCCTCGAAGTCCTCGGTCGAGAAGGTCTCCGGGAGCGGGCGCGGCCTGGCGTCGACCAGGCGGATCGGCTCGCCGCGGCGGCGGATCGGCCCGTAGCCGATCTTCTTCCAGGCGATCGCCGCGGCGGGCTTGATCTCCTTGGTGATCGGAGCCCCGGGCGTGCGCGCCATCAGGAAGAGGAGCATGGACTGGGCGCCCGCGATGGCGCTCTTCGACAGCAGGACCCGGCTCGGGCGCTCCTCGGAATGCGTGTAGGGGATGTTGAGCCCCATGCCGCCGGTGCCGGTGGTGCCGACCTTGACGTAGACGCCGGTGCCGGCGTCGATCATGCCGCGGTACATGACCTGGATGTGGCGGATCAGGCGCGGCATGTAGAGCGCGTCGAGCAGCGCCTCGGCCGCGTCGGGGCCGACCTCGCCGCCGTCGAGCTGGCGCAGCAGGGCTTCGGCGGAGCGGAAGATGTCGCCGTAGGCGATGCCGGTCGCGGTGTTGACGCAGTCGATCACCACGTCGGGCTTCGACTCGGTGAGCAGGCCGTAGAGGCGGAACACGGACAGGTGCTCGTCGCTCAGGGTGTGGAGCTCGGCGCGGATCTTGTCGCGCTTCGATCCCCCCTCCGCGAGCCCGAAGATGTCGCCGGCGGAGGTCGAGATCCGCGCCTCGCCGGCTTCCGGGGCCAGCTCCTCGCGCGCCCGCTCCGACTCCTCGATGCGGAAGCTGTGGATCTGGATCTCGCGCGGCCTGCGCTGGAGCAGCTCGCGGCATACCGCCATGCCGACGAGGCCGTAGCCCCCCAGCACCAGGATCTTCCGATTCTCGATGTTCAAAGTCCCTATCCTCCCTCCAGAGGCCAAGATACGCCGGCATGTCTGTCCAGCAGGCGGGGGGATTCTACTCCGGCGACCCCAAATGTCATCCCGAGCGCCAGCAGACCCTCACCCCCTGACCCCCTCTCCCATCCGCACTCCCGCCGCCCGGGAGAGGGGGAAAGCTCTCCAAGAGGCCCTTTTGAGCGAAGCGAAGATCTGCCTCCCCCCTCTCCCGGGTGGGTGTGAGTGCGGGTGGGAGAGGGGGGGCCCGGGGGGGTGAGGGTCCGGGCGGTGGCGCACCCCGATGTTGTAGACTCTGCAAGTTTCGACGGGGCTCGTGGCCCGTTCGTCTTTTTGCATTCTGGAGGAAGAAATGCCTTTTCCTTGGAGAACCGCGCGCCTCTGGGCCGCTCTCAGTGCGCTCGCCGTTCCGGCGATGGCGCAGACCGGCGATCTGGCGGCGCGGATCGACCAGGCGGTCGAGCGGACCGCGCCGCAGATCGTCGAGGTCCGCCACAAGATCCATCAGAACCCGGAGCTCGGCAACCAGGAGACCGAGACCGCGAAGCTGGTGGCCGACCACCTGCGCAAGCTCGGCCTGGAGGTGAAGACCGGCGTCGCCAAGACCGGCGTCGTCGCGCTTCTGCGCGGGGGCAGGCCGGGCCCGGTGATCGCCGCCCGCGCCGACATGGACGCCCTGCCGGTGGTCGAGCAGACCGACCTCCCCTTCCGCTCCACCAAGAAGGCGACTTGGGAAGGGCAGGAGGTCGGGGTGGCGCACGCCTGCGGCCACGACGTCCACACCTCGGTGCTGATGGGCGTGGCGTCCGTGCTCGCCTCGGTCCGCGGGGACCTGCCCGGTTCCATCCTCTTCATCTTCCAGCCCGCCGAGGAGGGGGCTCCCCAGGGCGAGGAGGGGGGCGCCGAGCTGATGCTCGAAGAGGGGGCCTTCACCGCCTTCCCGGACGCCAAGCCGGTGGCCGCCTTCGCCCTGCACTCCTTCCCGGACCTCACGGTCGGCGAGGTCGGCCTCAACCCCGGCCCCACCATGGCCGCGGTCGACCAGTTCCGCATCCGGGTCAAGGGCAAGCAGGCGCACGGCGCCTATCCCCACCTGGGGATCGACCCGGTGGTAATGGCGGCGCAGGCGATCCTGGCCTTGCAGACCATCCGCTCGCGCACCCTGCCGGCGCTGGAGCCCAGCGTGGTCACGGTCGGCATCGTCCGCGGCGGCGAGCGCTTCAACATCATCCCCGGCGAAGTCCTCTTGGAGGGGACTGTGCGCACCTATAAGGAAGAAATACGCAAGCAGGTGGAGAGCCGCATGCGGGAGATCCTGGACGGCGTCACCCGCGGGGGGGGCGGCTCGTTCGAGATGGAGTATCAGCGCAACGCGCCGGCCACGGTCAACGATCCGGCGCTGACCGAGAAGGTACGGCCTTTGCTGGAGCGGGCGCTCGGGGCCGGGAACGTCAAGGCGGTCGAGCCGACGATGGGAGGCGAGGACTTCGCGTACTTCGCCAACGTGGTCCCGGGAGTCTACTTCCGGCTCGGCGTCCTCAAGCCAGGCACGACCTCGGGCGGCCTGCACACCCCCACCTTCCGGGCGGACGACAGCTCCGTCGCGGTGGGGATGAAGGCCATGGCCCGGCTCCTGGCGGATTATCTTTCTTCGAGGTGAACGGATGAGACATGAAGGGCCGTTTGTGAGCAGCTTTGGATTGGACAGGCTAGGGATCTCCGACGCCGGCACCGTGTACTGGAACCTTCCTCCGGCGCGGCTCTACGAGCTGGCGGTCCAGCGGAACGAGTCGAAGCTGGCGGCCGGGGGGCCGCTGGTCTGCACGACCGGCCCGCACACCGGGCGCTCGCCCAACGACCGCTTCGTGGTGCGCGACCCCTCGATCGAGGGGGACATCTGGTGGGGCGACGTCAACAGGCCGTTCGACCGCGAGAGGTTCGACGCCCTGCTGGAGCGCGCCCGCGAGCACGTGCGCGGACGTGACCTGTGCGTGTTCGACGGCTACGCCGGCGCCGATCCGCGCTACCGCCTCAAGGTCCGGGTGGTCACCGAGACGGCCTGGCACAACCTGTTCGCCCGCAACATGTTCATCCGCGAGGAGGACGGCCGGGCGCTCTCCTCGTTCGAGCCGAGCTTCACGGTCCTCAACCTCCCCTCCCTCCAGGGCGAGCCGGAGCGCGACGGCACCCGCTCCAGCGCCTTCATCCTGCTCGACCTGGCGCGGCGGATGGTGCTGATCGGCGGCACCCAGTACGCCGGCGAGATCAAGAAGAGCATCTTCAGCGTGATGAACTATTACCTGCCCAAGCAGGGGGTGTTCCCCATGCACTGCAGCGCCAACTACGGCGCGACCAAGGACGACGTGGCCCTCTTCTTCGGCCTCTCCGGCACCGGTAAGACGACCCTGTCGGCCGATCCGGACCGGACCCTGATCGGCGACGACGAGCACGGCTGGAGCGGCGAGGGGGTGTTCAACTTCGAGGGCGGCTGCTACGCCAAGGTGATCCGCCTGAGCGCCGAAGGGGAGCCGGAGATCTTCGCCACCACCCGCCGCTTCGGCACCATCCTGGAGAACGTCGTCATGGATCCCGAGACCCGGCGTCTCGACCTCAACGACGACTCGCTCACCGAGAACACCCGCGCCAGCTACCCCCTGACCCAGCTCGACCGGGTCGACCTGGGCGGGCAGGCCGGGCATCCGCGCAACATCGTCTTCCTCACCTGCGACGCCTTCGGCGTGCTGCCGCCGATCAGCCGGCTGACCGAGGACCAGGCCATGTACCACTTCCTCTCCGGCTACACCGCCAAGGTGGCGGGCACGGAGAAGGGAATCACCGAGCCCAAGGTCACTTTCAGCACCTGCTTCGGCGCCCCCTTCATGCCGCTCCATCCGGGCGTCTACGCGGGGATGCTGGGGGAGAAGATGCAGCGCCACGGCGCCAAGGTGTGGCTGCTCAACACCGGCTGGACGGGCGGCCCGTACGGCGTCGGCCAGCGCATCAAGCTCTCCTACACCCGCCGCATGGTGACCGCGGCGCTCGCCGGCGAGCTCGACAATGTCGAAACCTGGACCGATCCGATCTTCGGCCTGAGCGGCCCGGTGCACGTCGAGGGGGTGCCCGACGCGGTACTGCGCCCGCGCGAGACCTGGAAGAACCCGGCCGACTACGACGCCAAGGCCGGCCAGCTCGCCGACATGTTCGCCGAGAACTTCAAGAAGTACGAGTCGGGAGTGAGCGAGCCGGTCAAGGCGGCGGGGCCGGGGAGAGTGACCTCACCCCCCTAGCCCCCCTCTCCCATCGCCCTCCCCCGACCGGGAGAGGGGGGAACATGAGGCTTACGACACGTCGTGCACCAGGGGCTGCGGGCGGCAGAGCCAGTAGCCCTGGGCGTAGTCGACGCCCAGCTCCTTGAGCGCTTCCAGGGTCTGGCGGTTCTCCACCCACTCGGCGATGGTCTGGATGCCGAGGACGTGGCCGATCTGGTTGATCGACTCGACCATGGCGCGCTTGACCCGGTCCTCCAGCATGTTCTGCACGAACTCGCCGTCGATCTTCAGGTAGTCGATCGACAGGTCGCGCAGGTAGGAGAAGGAGGAGAGGCCGCTGCCGAAGTCGTCGAGGACGATGCGGCAGCCCTTGGCCTTCAGCACGGTGATGAAGTGGATCGTGCTGTCCAGCTTGCTGATCGCCGCGGTCTCGGTGATCTCGAAGCAGATGCGCCGCGGATCGACGGAGCTGTTCTCGATCTCCGCCAGGACGAACGAGAGGAAGTCCTGCTCCGACAGCGCCTGGCTGGAGATGTTGATCGCGAACAGGACGGGGCGCGAGACCTCCCGCCGCTGCGCCTCGGCGAGGGCGCGGAAGGCGGTCCTCACCACCCAGCGGTCGAGCGCGGCGATCAGGTGGTACCGCTCGGCGGCGGCGATGAAGGCGGTCGGCGCGATCACCTTGCCGTCCGGGTCGAGCATGCGCAGGAAGACCTCGCAGAGCAGCTCGCGTCCGGCGTTCTCGCCGATTGGCTGGATGAGCTGGTAGAAGAGCCGGAAGCGCTTGTCGTCGAAGGCGTCCTGGATGTGGTGGATCCACTGCATCTCGCTGTACCGCTCGGCCACCGTGGTGTCGTCGAGCTCGTACTCGTGGACCCGGTTCTTGCCCCCCTCCTTGGCGATGTAGCAGGCGGTGTCCGCGGCGGAGAGGACCTGGCTGAGGTCGCCGCTGTTGTGGTCGACGGGGACGAAGCCGACGCTCACCCCGACGTCGAACATCTGGTCCTTCCAGCGGAAGCGGAACTCGCGCACCGAGCGCCGGACCTCGTCGGCGATCTGCCGCGCCTGATCGATCGGGCAGTCCTCCAGCAGCACGCCGAACTCGTCGCCGCCCAGCCGCGCCAGGGTGTCGCTCTTGCGCACGCGGGAGCGCAGCACGGCCGTGATCTGCTGCAGCATCTCGTCGCCGGCGAGATGGCCGCAGGTGTCGTTGACCACCTTGAACTCGTCGAGGTCGAGGTAGAGGAGGACGTGCTGCCGCTGGTCGGCGCGGGCGCTGCGGATGGCCCGCTTCAGGCGGCTCTCGAACTCGCGGCGGTTGATGAGCCCGGTCAGCGGGTCGTGGCTCGCGAGGTAGATCATCTCGCGCTCCATGCCGCGGAGCTGGGTCACGTCCTTGAAGACCACGACGACGCCGGCCACCGCGCCGTCCCGTCCGAAGATGGGCGCCGCGGAGTCGCGCACCGAATACTCCTCGCCGTCGGCGCTGAGCAGCAGCGCGTGCCCGGGCGACTCCACGATCCGGCCCTCCTCCAGGCAGCGACCCACCGGATCCACCAGGGGGATGCGCGTCACCTCGTCCACCACCTGGAAGACCTCGGCCACCGGCCGTCCCAGGGCGGCCTCGGCGCTCCACCCGGTCAGCCTCTCGGCCACCGGGTTGAGGTAGTCGATCCTCCCCTTCTCGTCGGTCCGGATCACGCCGTCGCCGATCGAGGCGAGGGTGACCTGCAGCCGTTCCTTCTCGCGGTGGAGGGCGTCCTCGGCCAGCTTGCGCTCGGTGATGTCGACCGCGATGCTGATGCAGCCGGCGACCTGCCCCGCGGCGTCGCGCAGGGGCTCGACCCGGGTCTGGAAGATCCGCCCCTCCCAGTCCTGCTCGAAAGTCACCGACTCGCCCGACAGCGCCAGCAGGTGCGCCCGGATGGGGAGGAAGTCCGCGTCCCCCGTCCGGTAGTAGTCGTACAGAGTGGTGCCGAGCATCTCCTCGGGCCGGATGCCGAAGGTGGCGAGGCCCGCGCCCATGCTGGAGCTGAAGCGGAGCTCGCGGTCGATCGTCCAGAGGATCGCGGGCATCCGCTCGATGAGCAGGCTCAGGGGGACCTGAAAGGCGGATTGATCCGGATTCCCCGCGCTCAGGGGGTCGCTGGCCGGCATCATCCGCGATTCACGGCTGAGCGTATCGCGGCCCCTCGCCCGGCCGGACTCAGAAAGAACGTTCGCTGGAGCAAACTCACCCATGGAGAAAATACGACCCCCGAAGACAACGCCTGTACCAGCAAGAACCGCGCCTGCCCATCCTCTCTCTCGGGGAAAGGGCAGGGATGCCGCCCGCCGTCCGTGCAAATAGGCTTCGGGCTTTGTAAAAGCAGCTACGAAAGAGGTTCGGGGATGGCGATGACGAAGCCCTGGGCGTAGTCCACGCCGATCTCGCGCAGGACCTCCAGCGTGGCCCGGTCCTCGACCGACTCCGCGATGGTGCGGATGCCCAGCACCTGGCCGACCTGATGGATCGACTCGACCAGGGCGCGCTGCACCGGGCTGCCGATCATGTCGCGCACGAAGGCGCCGTCGATCTTCAGGAAATCGACCTGGAGGTTCTTGAGATAGGCGAAGGAGGAGAGGCCGCTGCCGAAGTCGTCGAGCACGAAGCGGCAGCCGAGCTCCTTCAGGTTGCCGATGAAGCGCACGGCCTGCGCCAGGTTGCCGACCGCGGCGGTCTCGGTGATCTCGAAGCAGACGCGACGGGGGGAGACCCCGGTGGCCTCGATCTCCTCCAGCACGTAGTCGAGGAAGGCCTCGTCGCCGAGCGACTGTCCGGAGAGGTTGATCGCGAAGCAGCTCTCGTCGCCGTGGGAGAGAGCGCGGCAGGCCAGGGAGACGAAGGCGGCGTGGACCACCCAGCGGTCGATCGAGGCGATCAGGTGATAGCGCTCGGCCGCGGGGATGAAGGCCCCCGGGGAGACGATGCGGCCGTCCTCGTCCACCATGCGGATGAAGATCTCGCGCAGCGACGGCTCCCCCTCCACCGTGGGGCGCAGCGGCTGGATCGGCTGGTGATAGAGGCAGAAGCGGTGCTCGGCGAACGCCTTGTGGATGCGGTGGACCCACTGCATCTCGCCGTAGCGCTCGACGAGGGCGGTGTCGTCCGGCTGGTACTCGTGCATCCGGTTGCGCCCGTTCTCCTTGGCCACGTAGCAGGCGGCGTCGGCCGCGGAGAGGATGTGCGCCATATCGGCGCTCTCCGGAGTGATCAGCACGAAACCGAGGCTGACGCCGATCTCGAAGATCCGCTCCTCCCAGGCGAAGCGGAAGCCCTTGACCGCGTCGCGCAGATGGTTGCCCACCTTGCGCGCGTCCTCGGGGTCGATGTCCTCCAGGAGGATGCCGAACTCGTCGCCTCCCAGGCGGGCCAGGGTGTCGGTCTTGCGCAGCCGGGAGCGGAGCAGGGTCGTGACCTGCTTGAGCATCTCGTCGCCGGCGAGGTGGCCGCAGGTGTCGTTGACTACCTTGAACTCGTCGAGGTCGAGGTAGAGGAGGGCGTGGACCCGCCGTTCCTCGCGCGCGGTGGTCAGGACCTGCTGGAGCCGCTTTTCGAACTCCCGCCGGTTGATCAGCCCGGTCAGAGGGTCGTGCCGCGCGAGGTAGACCATCTCGCGCTCCATGCCGCGGAGCTGGGTCACGTCCTTGAAGACGAGGACGGTGCCGGTGACGCGCCCGTCCCGGTCGCGGATGGGCGCCACCGAGTCGCGGATGGAGAACTCCCGGCCGTCGCGCCGGGCGAGCAGCGAATAGCCGGACAGCTCGACCACCTCCCCCTCGCGCAGGCAGCGCTCCACCGGATCGAGCAGAGGCCGACCCGTGGACTCGTCGACGACCCGGAAGACCTGCGTCACGGGCCGGCCGCAGGCCTCCGCGGCGGTCCAGCCGGTCAGCCGCTCCGCCACCGGGTTCAGGTAGTCGACCACCCCTTCGGCGTCGGTGCGGATCACCCCGTCGCCGATGGAAGCCAGGGTGACCTGGGCGCGCTCCTTCTCCTGCGCCAGCGCCGCCTCGGCGATCTTGCGCTCGATCTCGGCGCCGGCGCGGGCGGCGAAGATCTTGAGGATCGACATCGCCGGCAGGTCCTGAGGGAGCGGCTCGACGTGCATGACGGCCATGTGGCCCAGGGGGCGGTCCTCGGAGTCGAAGAGGGGCACCGCGAAGTAGCTCTCGATCTTCTCCCGCTGCAGCCAGGCGTCGTCAGGGAAGAGCCGCCAGACGTCGCTCGGGTAGTAGCAGAACTGCCGGCCGACCACGTTCTCGCAGGGCGTCCCGGCGATGCCGTACTCGAACGGCTCGCCATAGCCTTCCCCGGCCCAGAAGGCGATCAGGCGGACGCGGGACGCGGGCTCGTCGATCACCTCGGAGATGAAGGCGAAGCGGGTCCCCAGGGCGCCGGCGAGGTGGCGCACCAGCGAGCGCAGGAAGTCGGCGCCGGTGGTGGTGGAGGTCCCCTCCACGATCAACCGCAGCCGTTCTTCGCTCAGCGCCAGCTTGCGCTCGGTGATGTCGACTGCCGTGGCCATGCATACCGCGGCCTCGCCGGGCTCGATCACCGCGGCGGTGAGGTCGATCCACCGCTCCCGGCCGTCGCGGGTGACGATCCGGGTCTCGTAGCGGCCGGGCACGTCCTCGCCGCGGAGGCGTGCCGCCATCCGCTTGCGGAGGAGCGATTTGACCTCGGAATGGGCGATCTCCCAGAGCGGCATGGCGCGCAGCTCGTCAGCGCTGTAGCCGGTCAGCTCCGCCGTCGCCGGGTTGCTCCAGAGCACACCCTGGGCGTTGAAGACGACGATCGCGGTGGATGTCGCCTCGGCAAGCGCGCGAAACCACAGCTCGCTCTGCTGCGGCGCCTCGGCCGGAGTGCGCAAAGGGTAGCTCATGAACGGATCCAGGGAGGTCGAGGATACGATCTGCCAGCCTTCCACGCAAGGGAACGCTGAAATCCTGAGCTCCTCTCGCCCGGAGATCCCGCGGTCTAATCCCGCACCGCGGGGGCGAGCAGGGAGAGGTCCACCAGCTTCTCCTTCTCCGCCAGACTCATCAGGTCCTTGATCCCGCCGGCGAAGTGGAAGGCGCGGAAGCCGGACTCCTGCATCTTCTCGGCGAGGTGGGCGCTCTTGAGCCCGACCTCGCAGACCAGCACGTAGGTGCGGTTGCGGTCGAAGGAGCCGTAGGCCTCCAGGGCGCGGGGGAAGTCGAGGCGGAGGGAGCCCGGATAGTGCCAGGAGCGAAAGGCGTTGGCGGAGCGCAGGTCGAGCACGGTCGCGCCCTCGGGCACCCGGTCGGCCTCCAGCTCGGACGGCCCCAGGCTCTCCGGCGCGAGGCCGCGCAGGTCGTGGACGACGCGGGCCTTCACGATCTCCCATAGCCGCTTGGGGTCGAGCGCCTTCTCGTCGCGCAGGATGTCCGTGAGGCGGGCGCGGGTGTTGGGGTGGCGGGGGACCATGTCGCAGTACTCGCCCACCGCCGAGGCGAGGTCGTAGATGCCGGTCTTGCGGGCGAGCTCCAGGATCTCTTCCTTGTTGAAGCCGAGCAACGGGCGCAGGACCGGAACGTCGCCCGAGGCCTGGGAGATCACGGCCAGGTTCTGCAGGGTCTGCGAGGAGACCTGCCCAATGGCCTCGCCGGTGACCACGCCGGTCCGGCGGATGCGCGCCGCGATGTCCACGGCGGCGCGGACCATCTGGCGTTTGAGCACGATCTGCCAGTTCTGCGGCCGGGTCTTCTCGCGCAGCTCCGCGGCGACCGGCTGGAAGTCCACCTCGAAGAGGCGCGGGCGGTAGCCGTAGCTCCACAGGTCGGCGATCACCTTCATTACCTTGAGCACGCCGAGCCGGTGCGCGGCGCCGCCCAGGTTGCAGAAGACGTAGTCGAGCTCGACGCCGCGCTTGAGCATCAGCCAGCTCGCCACGGCCGAGTCGAAGCCGCCGGAGACGAGCGCCACCGCGCGCCCCTCGACGCCGATCGGCAGCCCCCCCCGGCCGCGGAATTTGTCGTAGAAGAAGTGGGCCTTTCCAGGCCCTCCCGAATCACCGGGCTCGACCTCGACGTGGGCCGTGACCTCGGGCGCGTCCAGGTTCACCCGCCCCGCCCCGGCCCGGTCGAGCAGGGCGCGGCCGAGCGCCCTCTCGACGTCCTGGGAGTCGAAGGGGATGCGCTCCACGCCGCCGCGCCGGGTCGCGCGCACGGCGAAGGTCTTCCCCCGCACTCCGTCGGCGAAGATCCCGACTCCCTCCTCGACGATGTCCTCCAGCCTTTCCCAGGGACGGGGCTCGACGACCGAGACCGACTGCAGGCCGAAGACGCGGTTGAGGACCTCGGGAGCGCGGGCGTCCGGCGTCTCCAGGTAGAACCGGCTCCAGGTCCGCTCCAGCCGGTACGGGATGCCGTGCGACCTCAGGGCGTCCTCGACGTTCCGGGACAGCCGGAGCTGGAAACGCAGACGGGTCTTGCGCGCCTTGGTGTAGAAGTCGCCGGAGTGGCGGAGGATGAGGAGGTGGTCGGACATGGTGCGCCTGCTGAGTGAAATCTGGATTTTACCAGCTCGGCGGGCCCTCACCCCCTGCCCCTCTCCCATAGGGAGAGGGGAGAACCTCCGCAAGACAGATGAAAGGCTGTCTTGTCTTCTTGCTGAATTTCACCCCTCTCCCTCCGGGAGAGGGGCAGGGGGTGAGGGCTCACGGCCGCCAGACCGCGATCAGCCACCAGCGGATGTCATCCTCGAACAGTTTCTCCGGGAAGGGCTCTTCGAGGATCTGCGCGGCGCCGAGACGGACGTCGAGGGCGGGGACGCGGCCGATGGGAAGGGGGCCGGTCGACCAGCGCCACTCCAGGCCGGCGAGGGAGAGCCAGTCGCCTTTGAGCGAGCCGTCCGTCCAGACGCGGTGCCGCTCGAAGAACAGCGGGGCGGGCAGGAAGTCCAGGGACAGCTCGGCCCGCTGCCCCTCGTGCTCCGTTCCCACCAGGGTTCCGAAAGGGAGGGCCGGAACCGGGATCAGGCTGAACGTGGCGCTCCGCGGCAGGAGGCTGGTCTCGGTCCCGCCGAGTTGGAGGAGCTCCGAGGGATGGAAGGTGCCACCCGAGCCGTCCCGCCGCCAGGAGAGGGAGAGCCCGGTGTCCTTGCGCCGGAGCCCCAGGCGCGCGGCGCCGCTGGAGCGCGACCAGTCGTCCCCTTCGGTCCGCCCCTCTTCGCGGCGGGCGGTCAGACCGTAGGTCAGGCGCCATTGTCCCCACTGGCGCAGGCCGCCGAAGCCGCCGGCCAGCGAGCCGCCCGTCCGGCTCAGGTCTTCCCCCAGCGCCGGATCGACCTCTTCGCGCAGCAGCCGTCCGTCGAGGCGCAGCCGGCCGCCGCTCCACAGCCGCTCCCAGCCGGCGGACAGCTCCAGGCCCTGGCGCTCCAGGTCGAGCCCGCGTTGCGATCTCGGGGAGAGGGTCCCGCGCTGCTCCGACGGGCGCTCCTCGGAGCGGAAGAGGTGGAACCCCACCTCGACCGGCCACCCCCGCCAAGCCACGGCGAGAGCGCCCCCCTCGAGCCATCCCTGGTCGGAGAGCGCGCCCAGCGCGAGGTAGTCCAGCCGCCCCAGGATGTCGCCGCCCCGCACGCCCAGCTCCCAGAAGCCGCCGCTGGAGGCGTCGCTGCCGCCGATCAGCGGCAGGATCTCCTGCCGGCCCAGGCCGTAGCGGCGCCCGGCCGGGACCTCGGCGAGAGCGAAGGGCTCCGGGGGCTCCGGGGTGGCCGGACGGATCGCCGGGGCCAGTATCTCCGGCAGATCGGCCGGAGGGCCGGAGCCGGCCAGGATCTCGGGCGTCAGCTCCAGGCGCCGCAGGTCGAGCCCGTCGCTCTCCAGGGAGAGGAAGAAGAGGGCCTTGCCGTCCGGCGCCGGAGCCGGCGACAGGGCGGCCCCCTGAGTGCGGGTGAGGCGGACGGGAGCGCTCCCTCCGTCCGCCGGGAAGGCCCACACGTCGATGAAGCCGCGGTCTCCCACCACCGCGTAGACCGTACGCCCGTCCGGAGACCAGGCGGGGGCCGAGACCGTGCCGCCTGCGGGAGGAGCGAGCACGGCCTCCTCCCCGGAGCCGAGGTCCCGGATCACCAGCCGCCACGCCCCTTCGCGGTGGCGGGCGAAGGCGATCCGCCGGCCGTCCGGCGAGATCCGCGGCCGGTCATAGACCTCCTCGACCGACGGCTCGGTGATCCCCCGGACCTCCCCCGTTCTCAGGTCGACGTGGACGATCTGCGAGAGCCCATGCCGGTTGCGCACTCCGACCGCCCAGTCCGGGTCGGCGGCCACGGGAGACGGATCGGGGTCGCGCACATCGGCCTCGCGGGTCAGCCGGCGGACTTCATCGCTTTCCGGCTCCCACAGGAAGAGATCGGGATGGAGGAAGCCTTCGCCGTCGGGCTCGAAGCGGACGAAGAGGACCGACCTGCCGCCGGCCGTCCAGCGCGGCGTGGTCGGCTCGACGCCGTCGCGGGCGCCGAGGGTGTGGAGCGGCTCCCGGGGGAGCGGCCGGTTGCGCACCGCCGGCACGTCCTCCGGATCGCGCTCCAGGAGCTTTTGCCTCCGCTCCTCCCACTCCTTCTCGGCCTTTTCGTTCGGCGCGGTGGACCAGACCACCAGCCTGGAGGGGAGCTCGCGGGCGCTCAGCTCGATCACCAGCTTCTCGCCTTCGGGCGAGAGGGCGGGGGCGCCCGTGGTCCAGGAGAGGTCCTGCCAGAGCTCGCCTTCGATCGCCGGCCCCGCCTCCGCGCTCCGCCGCTCGGCCTCCAGGGCCCGCCAGGTCAGCTCGGCGCGGAAGCGGTCGTAGAGGTCCTGCGGCGAATCGCCGAACACCCCTTCGAACGCGGAGTCGAAGTCGCGGCCGGACCGCGCCGTCATGCGCGCCCAGAGGTTGCGCAGGCTGCCGGGTCCGGCCTTCTCCTCCAGCCACTCCAGATAGGCCGACCCGGCCAGGTAGGCCATGGACATCCCCCGCCAGCCCTGCCGGTCGGAGGCCAGACGGCCGTAGGTCGGCAGCTTGCCGGCCTGCGCCCAACGGCGGAGGATCGCCGCCCGCAGGTCGCTGTTCGGCCGTCCGGCGCCGGTCAGCCGTCCCTCGACCACGGTCGCGTATCCCTCGGTCACCCAGCGCGGCGCGCCGAGCGCGATCGGCCCGACCGGCGCGAGGGTCGCGAGCAGCCTCCGGACGGGATTGCGCGACGGCCGCAGCAGGTGGACGAGGTGGGTCTCCTCATGGACGATCAGGATCTCCGACCAGTCGCGGTAGTGCCCGAGCACCGATTCCGGCCCCGGCGGGCTGGTCCACAGCACCATCCGGGGCCAGCCGAGGATCGGCACCGCCATGCCGTTGGGGTCCGCCACCGGATCGGAGACCAGCACGTCCACCACCTCCGGAGGCGCATACCCCACCTCCGCCGCCACCCGTTCGCGGATCGACTCCAGCCGCGCCGCCGCCCGTTGCGTCCAAGCCTCGGACGGAGCGGGGTAGTGGACGCGGAAGTGCGGAGTCCGGATCGTCCGCCAGTCGGCGGAGGGTCCCTGGGCGAGGGTGGGGAGGGGGAGGAGGAGAAGGGCGAGGAGGTACAAAACTCTCATGTTGTGCTGTTTTGGTCGGCCTCCGGAGGCCCCCTCCCCCTGACCCCCTCCCCCGCGATGCGGGAGAGGGGGAACCTGCAAATCCCGTGCGGGTGGGGGAGGGGGTTTCACACCTTCTTCGGCGGCAGATCCCGCGCCTGCGGCTCGTCCTGGAACCCGTGGTGGTTGTGGCTGCCGTCGCAGAACGGCTTGTTGCTCGAGAAGCCGCAGCGGCAGAGGGAGACGACGGTGCGCCCTCCCAGCCCGTAGGCGCCGCCCTGAGGATCGGTGAGCTGGATGTCCTCCCCTTCCAGGCGGAAGGGGCCGTTCTTCATGACCGTGATCTTCATGTGCTCTCCTCTGTCGGTCCTTCGTCCAACCTTATTTATATAGCGTCTCCGAGCCGGGCCATCTCCTCGATCGTCTTGCGCAGGTCGTCCTCGGTGGTCCGCGGGTTGATCGTGCACAGCCTCAGGGCGGTCCGCTTGCGCAGCCGGGTCGAGGTGACGAGGGCGAAGCCGCCGGCCCGCAGTTGGTCGACGATCCGGAGCTGGAGGGCATCCAGATCCTCTTCCGGCAGGCCCGGGGCGAGGTAGCGGAAGCTGACGACCCCCAGCCGGGCCGGCGTGAGGATCTGCCAGCGGTCCGATTCGCGGAGGATCGCCTCGGCGGTCTCGGCCAGCTCGAAGCCGCGCTCCACGGCCCGGCGCAGGTTGTCCATGCCGAAGACCTGGACCGTCATCCAGAGCTTCAGCGCCTTGAAGGCGCGGGTGAGCTGGATGCCGTGGTCGCAGAAGTTGACCGCCTCGCCGTCGCGGTGGACGTCCTGGAGGTACTCGGGATGGGCCGCGAAGACGTCGCGCAGCAGCAGGCGGTCGCGCACCAGGACGCAGCCGCACTCGATCGGCTGGAAGAGCCATTTGTGAGGGTCGAGGGAGAGCGAGTCCACCCGCCCCAGCCCGGCCAGCTCCCGGCGCCCGCGCTCGCAGAGGACGGTCGCCGCGCCGTAGGCGCCGTCGGCGTGGAGCCAGAGGTCCTCCCGCTCGCAGAGGTCGGCGAGCTCCGGGAGGGGATCGACCGCGCCGGTGTTGGTGGTGCCCGCGTTGGCGATCACGCAGAAGGGGACGCGTCCGGCCCTGCGGTCCGCCGCGATCTCCTTCTCCAGGAGAGGGATGGAGAGGCGGAAGCTCTCGTCGCCGGGGATCGCGCGCATGTGCTCGTCCTCCAGCCCGAGCACGTGGAGCGCCTTTTCGACCGCCGAGTGGGTCTGGTCCGAGAAGTAGGCCACCCCGGCTTCCAGCGGCAGCTCCTGCCACGTGAGCTGCACGTCGCGGGCGACGCAGAGGGCGGTCAGGTTGGCGGCCGAGCCGCCGGAGACGAAGAGGCCGCCGGCCTCCTTGGGAAGGCCGCAGAGCTGGCGCAGCCAGTCGAGGGTCACCAGCTCGATCTCGGACGGGCCGGAGCCGCCGAACCAGGTCCCGACGAAAGGGGTCAGGCCGCCGACCAGAGCGTCGGCCATCGCTCCCACGAAATTGCTCGGGCTGGGGACGAAGGCGAAGAACCGGGGGTGGTTGATGCGCACGAAACGGGGGAGGAGGTCGCGCTCCAGGCGCGCCAGCACCGCGGCGGGGTCCTGGGGACCTTCGGGAGGCGGCTCGCGGAACAGCGCCTCCAGCTCCGTCCGGGAGCCCCAGCCGTTGACCGGCTGGTTGGGCAGCGTCGCGAAGTGCTCCACCAGCAGGTCCACGACCCGGTATCCCAGGTCCTTCATCTCCTCGCGCGACAGCTCGAGGGTCGAACGGTCCTCCATCTCCTTCATCCCTCCTCCCTCCCGTCTTCCGAAACCGAGTGCGCTATCCTAGCCGTCCCTGCCATCCGCCCGCCGATCCATGATGACGCCTGACCCACCCGCCGCCGAATCGCCTCTCAAGCGCTGGGGGACCCTCCTGCTCAAGGTGGGGGTCTCCGCGCTGGCACTCTACTTTACCTGGCGCCTGCTCGCCGACATGGACTGGGCCGACCTCGCCGCCCGCATGAGCGAGGCGAGCTGGCGCTTCCTCATCCCGGGCATCCTGCTCCTCCTCGCCCGCTACGTCGCCTGGGACTGGCGTTTCCGGCTCGCCGCGCGGCAGGGAGTGGGGCAGAGCCCGCACCCGGTGCTCGGCTTCTTCGTGCTCATGGCCTCCGCGGCCCTGAACCTGATCACCCCGTCGGCCCGCCTGATCGGCGGGCTGATGCGGGCCCGCTACTTCGCGCGCTCGACCTCCCGCCCCTTCGGGATGCTCTACGGCGTGGTGCTCTACGACCAGATCGCCCATCACACGGTGATGACCACCTGCACCTGGATCGCGGTCGTCGCCACGGCCTTCATCATGGGCCGGCACGCGCTCGGCACCGGCGCTCTCGCGGCTCTGGTCGCGGTGGCCATCGGGCTGGCTTTCTGGCTCCACCGGGGCTCGTTCGAGTCGCACCCCTTGGTGCGGTTCGTGGCCCGCGGAGCGGGGCGGGCCGAAGGGCGGATGCAGCGCCTCTACGCGCACGGCCACGAGGCGGTCGGCATCTTCGTCCGCCTGCTCGCCCAGGCGCCCCTGCGCTGGAAAGCGGGCTTGATCGGTCTCCTCTACGCGGTTCTCAACGCCGGCGCCCAGTGGCTGATCTTCCTGGCGCTCGGCCGGGAGATCGATCCGCTGGTGGTCTTCGCCGGGGTGTCGCTGGGCACCGCGGCGGGCACGCTGACCGGCACGCCCGGCGGGCTGGGCACGACCGAGGCCGCCATGGTGGCCTCCTTCGGCCTGATGGGAATCGACCGGGTCGACGCCGCGGCTGGCACCCTCCTCTGCCGCGGGCTGCACTACGCCGTGGTGCTGGCGGTCGGCCTGCCGGCCCTGGCGCTCCTGGAGATGCGGCTCGCTCCGGAGACCCCGGAGACCCCGGAGATCCCCGAACCATGAGCGACCCCTTGCTGCGCTTCCGCGACGAATTCCCCGTCACCGAGACCTGCGCCTACCTCAACCACGCGGGCATGGCGGGCCTGCCCCGCCGCTCCGTGGAACGGCTCAAGGCGCTCGCCGACACAGTCTCGCGCACCGGCGACCGCCTGTGGACGGAGCGCAACGCCGAGGTGAAGCGGGTGCGCGGCCTCGCCGCCCGGCTGCTCGGCGCGCGCGATCCGCGGGAGGTGACCTTCGTCGAGAACACCTCGACCGGCCTCTCCATGATCGCCGAGGGGTTCGACTGGCGGCCGGGTGACAACGTCGTGAGCGCGGACCTGGAGTTCCCCTCCAACGTCTACCCCTGGATGCGACTGGCCGATCGCGGGGTCGAATACCGGACGGTGCCGGAGCGCGACGGGCGGATCGATCTCGACGAGCTGCTGTCGCGGATCGACGGCCGCACCCGCATGCTGGCCCTCTCCTCGGTCCAGTACGCGAGCGGCTTCCGCTCCGACCTCGTCCGCCTGGGGGAAGCCTGCCGGGAGCAGGGCGTCCTCTTCGTCGTGGACGCCATCCAGAGCCTCGGAGCGCTGCGGCACGACGTGGAAGCCGAGCGCATCGACGTCTGCGCCGCCGCCTCGCACAAGTGGCTTCTGGGGCCGGAAGGGATGGGCGTCCTCTACATCTCGGACCGGGTGATCGATCGTTTCCGGCCCGTCCGTTCCGGCTGGCGCTCGATGCGCGAGTCCTTCCAGTGGACTGAATTCAAGGTGGACTGGAACGAGGGGGCGAAGCGCATGGAGAGCGGCACGCTCAACGTCTACGGCATCGTCGCCCTCGGCGGCTCGCTGGAGATCCTGCTGGAGGCGGGTCCCGACGCGGCCGAGCGGCGCATCCTCGCCCTTGCGGGCCGCGCCGCCGAGGGCCTCGCCGCCCTGGGCTTCGACCTGATCAGCTCCCGCCGCCCCGGCGAGACCTCAGGGATCGTCAGCGCCGTCCATCCCCGTCATGCCGCCGAGGGTCTGGTGAAGAGGCTGGCCGACCGCGACGTTGTCGTCGCCGCCCGCGCCGGCCGCTTCCGGGTGTCTCCGCACTTCTACAACACGGAGGGGGAGGTGGAGCGGATGCTGCGGGAGACGGAGGAGATCGCGGGCTGATCGAAGCGACGGAATTCTCCGGCGGCTCTGGGGTGTTTCGTAGACCCGGTTCTTTTCAGCGGCGGCGGCGCTTCCCTAGGAAAAATTGGCCTTGCGCCCGTACCCTGCACAGCGCCGGCGCTTCGATGCACAGCGCT
>DASVEF010000098.1:0-3598 GCA_036380715.1 Thermoanaerobaculia bacterium
AGAAGCCTTTCGCGTGGACAAGCTCCGCGAATGGCAGGAGGGCGGGCGAGAGTGGGGCGACTAACCCTGCAAGGGCACCCCTTGAGCCGACTCGCCGTAGAAGATGCTGCGCAGATGAGCGTCCCAACGCAGTGCGGCCGCCCATTTCTCAGCGTCGTAGTCATACAGGTTGTAGTGGATCGTCTCGACGGTCCCATCACTGTGGTTGATCAGACGCCGCCGGACCTCCTGTGGCACGCCAAGCCGAGCCATGGAAGTCAGGAACGTCGTCCGCAGGTTGCGAGCCACGAAGGGGAAGCCCACCTTGGCCGACACCTGGGAACAGAACGACTGGATGCTCTCGGCGTGGAGCGGCTGGTCCTGCAGCCGATCGCTGGGGAAGACATACGGCCGCCCGGCACTCAGCCTCTCGACGTGCGGCAGCACGTACTCGCTCCACAGCGGCACCAGCGGCACCCGGTGATCCCGTCCCGTCTTCGTATACCGCCGCTGCCCGATATAGCCCGGCAGATTCCACCACTGAGCCTCCAGATCCTGGCGGCGCATGCCGACCGTTTCGGTGGTGCGTTGGCCCAGTAGGAGCCGCGTCAGCACTACCAAAGAGAAGAGATCCCGGGTCGTGGTGAACCGCCCATTGCGCCGCTCCTTCTGTTTGTCGGACACCGGCTGGTCGGCGATCTCCAGGAGGGCAAACCACAGCGCCCGGAGCTGGTCATCGGTGAGGCTCCTGCGTTGAGGAGGCGCGGCCGGCTTCGGGTAGGGGAAGCGCCGGACCGGGTTGTACTCGACGAGCTCGCGCCCCTCAGCCCAGGTGTAGATAGCCGAGATCACGTACAGCAGACCACGAGCGCTGACGGCGTGCCCCCCGGAGACAAGCCGATCGATGACCAGATGAAGATGGCGCTTGCGCACCTCGCCGGCTGGCATCTGGCCAATGACGGGGAGCGCATCCTTGCGGACCTTGCGCTCGACATCGGCCCACGTCGCGAGATTGTCGCGAGCGTGGCGATCCATGTAAAGCTCAAAGAGCTCCGCGAAAGTCATCGGGTGCACCTCGGGTTCGGAAGGAGCCGTCCGGAGCTTCTTCGGGTCGCGTCCCGAACTGGCGGCATTAAGATCCTGTCGAGCCTCCTCGCGGGCCTGAGCGATAGAGACCCTGGGGAAGGGTCCGATCGTCCTGCGGTCCTGCTTGTCCTGTCCCTTGACCCTGTAGACCACGGAGAAAGAGCCATGCCCCTTGTCGCTCTTGCGGAAGCGAAGCCCCGGGACCACCGTGTCACTCCACTCCTGCCTGTCCTTGCCCTCGGGAACGCGGAGACCGCGCAGGGTGCGATCCTCGAATTTGATGTTGTAGCTCATGGGCGTAAGTATAGCATAACCGGGTCACACCCGGGTCACACAACTCCGCGCTTACTGACGGAAAGTGGTCACAACTGGCAACGATTGAAACGCTTTCCCCTCTAGATAGGCCACAATGACATCACATGAACACCACTGAGAGTACTAACAGGGTCATTCCCCTCTCCCGGGTGGGCGTGAGTGCGTGTGGGAGAGGGGGCTAGGGGGTGAGGGTAGACAACAGACCGGGCTCCTTCGTAGATTTGGAGGAATGACGAAAACATGGCGCGCCTTTGCGGCTGCGGCCCTGATCTCCCTGGGGTTCCTCTTCCGCTTCTGGAACCTCGCGGCCCAGATCCTGGGCGATGACGAGATCCACACGGTGCGGGCGGCGCTGCGGCGGCCGGTCTCCGAGATCCTGGTCACCTACCAGCTCGTCGACTACTGCATCCCGCTGACCGCCCTGTTCCGATTGTGCCTGGACGCCGGGCTCCGCCTCTCGGAGATGGCCTTCCGCCTCCCCGCCCTGCTCGCCGGCGCGCTGCTGCTCCTGGTTGTGCCGGGGTGGACGGCGCGCCGTATCGGATGGGGGCCGGCCATGGTCCTCACCGGTCTGCTGGCCATCTCTCCCGGGCTCGTCTTCTACAGCCGGATCGCCCGTCCCTACGCGCTCGTCGTCCTCCTGGGCTTCGGGGCCGTGGCGGCCTTCGACGCCTGGTGGCGCCGCCCCTCATGGCGTTGGGGGATCACGTATGCCAGTCTGGCGGCCCTCGCGGCCTGGTTCCACCTGGGAGCGGCCACGATGGTGGTCTCGCCGTTTCTGTTCGCCGGAACCGCATCGCTCGTCCGCCGCGACCGGCGGCGCTTCTTCGCCGTGACCGGCCTGGCGGCGGCGACCGCGCTGGGTTTCCTGGCGTTCCTGGTCCCGGCGCGCGAGTCGTTGCAGAAAGTGGTCCTGGAAAAGAGCGGACGGGCGGCGGTCTCCCCTGCGGCGGTGCTGGACGTGCTGCAGCTCCTGGCGGGGAGCGGCCGGCCCGCGGTGGCCCTCCTCGCCTGGGCCGCGGCGGCCGCCGGCTTCGTCCGTCTCCTCCGGCTGGATCGCAATCTGGCGCTGCTCACGGCGTCGGTGGTCTGCGGTCATTTGGCGGGCCTGCTGATCCTCGCTCCCACGGGCCTGGGAGCCGCTCTGATCTTCCACCGCTACCTCCTGGTCGCGCTGCCCTGGGTGTTGCTCTGGATGGCCGTCGCGCTGGGTCACCCCTGGCCCATGGGCCGGAGGGCGCAGCCGGCGGCCGCGGTCCTGTTTCTCGCTCTGCTGCTGGGCACAGGTCCGCTCCTCAGCGCCCGGCTCCTTCACAGCTCCTTTGCCCAGCACAACGACTACCTCAGATTCTACGCGTCCCCGCCCGCGCTCCAGCGGCAGCAGATCCCCCGCTTCTATCGCAGGCTGGCCTGGTCCCCGGAGGCGGGGCCGGTGGTGGAGTACCCGTGGATTCCCGTCTGGCGCGCGAACCGGAGCTTCTACCTCTATCAGGAGACCCATGGACAAGAGGTGGTCGTCGCCCCGGTCCGGCCTCTGCTCGCGGACCGCCGGCTCGCCTTCCGCAACGTGGCGCCAGGGACTCCGGAAGGCTTCCTCGCCAGCCGGGCCCGCTATCTGGTGATCCATCGTCACCTCGGCATGGAAGAAGAGCGCCTGGCCAAGGCCGGCTCCCATCCCCAGCCGCAGGTCCTTGTCAACTTCGGGGATCTCCTCCTCAACGCCGGCCGCTCCATGATCGGGCGCCTTCGGCGGACGTGGGGACCGCCGGACTACTCCGACCGCTGGATTGTGGTCTGGGACCTGAAGCGGGTGCGTCGGAAGTAGACGCTCCTTGCCGGTAAGTTGCCGATCCTTCGACAGAAGTGAATGCGTCCGGCTGCGCCTTGGGGGAAAGCCAGAGTCTCGAGACTCAGTCACAGAGACAACTGACTCGATCGCCGCGACAACTGTCTCGATCACCGAGACAACTGTCTCGATCACCGAGACAACTGACTCAGTCGCTGAGACAACTGTCCCAGTCGCCGCGACAACTGTCTCAGTCACCGCGACAACTGTCTCAGTGACCGAGACAACTGACTCAGAGGGTGTTTGGAAAGTCCATTATGTGGCCAACCGGCCTAGCATCAGACGAACCATGGCTAGTCGGATCATTGTCTCACTGGTTTCTGCAAAAACCTCGTAGTCTTTGCTCAGCCTACGATAGCGTCCCAGCCATGC
>DASVEF010000099.1:0-8510 GCA_036380715.1 Thermoanaerobaculia bacterium
GCGGCCAGCCCGCGGACGACAAAGGGGAGGGCCAGGAGGCCGAGGAGGACGGCGAACCAGAGGGTGGCGCCGCGGATGACCAGGGTGATGAGGTTGGCGTCCGCGGTGGCCAAGCCCTGGGCGTGGAGGAGGCCGGTGAGCGAGGCCTCGGCCGCGCCGAGGCCGCCGGGGAGCATGGAGAGGGAGCCGACCACGGTCGCGCCGGTGTAGTTGAACAGGGCCGCCAGGAAGCTCGCGCCCGGCGCGTACTCCCGCACCACCAGGTAGAAGCCGACCCCCTCGGCTCCCCAGGCCACGATCGAGAGCAGCAGGGCCACGAGGAGGAGCCCCGGGGAGAGCAGGCTCCGCAGGTGATCGTAGACGCCGATCAGCGCCGGAGTGCGGGGACCCACGACCGGCAGGCGGCCGAGGATGCGGAAAGCCAGATCGGCGACGCGCTTCCAGGTCAGCGTGAGGACGGCCGCCGCGACCGCGGCCAGACAGACCGCCGCGATCCAGGGGCCTCCGGGGAACGGCAGGACGCCCAGGGCGATCAGTACCAGGACGCCGAGCAGGTCGGTCACCCGTTCCGCGAGCACCGCGGGAACGACCCGCATCGCCGGTCCGCCCCCCAGCTCCCGCACCAGCCAGCCCTTGCCCAGCTCCCCGGCCTTCCCCGGAGTGACCGAGAGCAGGAAGCCTACCAGGAAGACGGCCAGGCTTTTCGCCCGCGAGAGCGGAACGCCGAGCCGCTCCAGGTAGGCCTCCCAGCGCACGAAGCGCAGGACATAGTTGATCAGGGAGAGCCCCAGGACCCAGGGAAGGAGGCGGAGGTCGAACCGGCGCAGGCTCTCCGCCAGCTCCTTCGGGCTGGCGGTCATCACCAGCCCGGCGAGGACCAGCAGGCCGAGCCCCAGAGGCACGAGGAGCCGCCGGCCGAGCCGTTCCAGGCCCGTGCCGCGCTCCTCGGAGTTCTGTGAGGGGGCTGCGTCCGGCGGCGGAGTCTGTGGGCTCAGGCGGCCTTCTCTTCGGAGATCGCCTCGGGATACTGCTCGAAGAGGCGCATCCACCTGCTGGTCTTCTTGTACTGCTCGATCCGGCGCTTGCCGACCGTGGGGTACCACGCGAAGTCGTGGTAGAAGAACGAGCCGAACACGAAGAAGTAGACCAGCGGCGTCCGGAACAGCAGCTTCTGCATCCAGTGCAGCGGCCCGAACCAGACCAGGTCGCCGAAGCGCGACACCGCGTTGTCTCCCACCGTGAAGCGGAAGTTCCAGTTGCTGACGTCCTCGCCCACGACCTCGATGTCCCGCGGGTCGCCGACGCCGAGGCCGGCCTCGTGCGCCAGGGCGATGTACTTGATGCTCATCGGGTCGAAGCCCATCATCTTCGCCGCCACCGCGTCGATCGCCACCTGATCGCCCGAGGCGAGGAGGATGTCCTTCTCCACGGGGATCATGGTCCGCGGACCTGGGCCGTTGCCGCAGGTCGTCCCGTCCTTGACCGCGAATAGACCCGAGTGGATCTCCTTCTGGATCGTCAGCAGGTCCACCAGCGTCTCGTGGATCCGCGAGTGGGTGTAGTGCCGGCGGGTGTTGAGCAGGCCGCCGAAGGCGTTCTTCATCGCGCCCGTGGTGGTCGTGTAGATGTGGCACTTCACCGTCGGCAGGTGGACGATGTTCTTGCCCAGGAAAAACTCGGGGATGGTGATCCCCTCGGGGTAGATCTGGGGCAGCGCGAGCATCTTCCCCTTGGGCTCGTAGCGGATCCACTTCAGGTCGTCGGCGAAGCAGTTGTAGCGCACCGGCACGTCGTATTTACCGAGCACCGGCAGGTAGCGGTTCAGCCGCTCGCCCTTCTTGGGATCGGTCACGACGGTGTTGTTCTGGACGCAGACCAGGTCCTCATAGCCGTCGGCGCGCAGCTTCTGGATTGTCCCCTCGAGCTGCCACGGGGTGGTGTTGGCCCCCGGATACGGGAAGTGCCAGGAGATGTTGTCCTTGAGGATGGTCGTCGCGCCGGGCGCCAGATAGCGCTTGGCCTCGGCGAGCTCCATCGTCCTCCCGACGTCCTCCAGGACGGTCTCGGGCTTGGTCTTCAAAACGGCTACTCGGGCTTTGGGGGGCATCTGAGCTTCTCCATCGTTCCTGCTTCGCAGTCCGGCGACATTATAGCGGGCAGGATCAAGGAACAGTTATTGCATTACTAAAGTTCCAGCAGGGATCGGTGCCGACTCGGTTTTTCCTCGCTGCCGCGGGTGCAGGCGCGAGACTTTCCCCTGGCCTTGGAGCCACCAGGCTGTCTTGAGACGGATCGCCCCTCCGGGAAAACCGGGGCGGCAGCGGAAAAATCCGACTCGCCCTCTCCTGAAGCCGTCCCGGATTTTACAAACCGGCAAGCCCGGGGAAGGAGATGACATCTTGAGACAGACAACACGAAAAGCTCTCTGGCTCACGGCTGGCGCAATCGGAGTGTGGATGGGAGGGGCGGCTCTCTATGCGCAGACTGGTGCGGAAACCGCTGGACTGGAGCTCATCTACTCCACCTATCTCGGCGGGACTGGCGAAGAGCTGGAGCCCAGCCTGGCCTTGGACGCCCAGGGACAGGTCTACATGACCGCCGCCTCCGCCTCGCCCGATTTTCCTATCGTCGGTGGCTTCGACTCCTGGTACGACGTCGAACATTTCCCGCAGCAAGTCGTCTTCGCGAAGCTCGGTCCCGGAGGAGCCCTCGCTTACTCCTCCCGCGCCGGAGCACCCTTCATCAACGACGTGTCCCGGGATATCGCCGTCGGTGCGGATGGCTCCATCAATATCACCGGCTGGATCGATGGCGGCGACGATACCGAGGTCATGGTCACCCGGTTCACCCAACTTGACGCCGGTGGATTCGACCTCTTTGACTTCTCGGGTGAGTCCGGCGATATCGCCGAGGCGATCGCCCTCGATCCCCAGGGCAACCTCTACGTGGCAGGGTTCTCGAATTCGTTCTGGTTCCCCTCCCAACAGCCGAACATGGGCGATGCTGGCGCTTTCGTAATGAAGCTCGACCCCGGTCTGGGTATTCTGGCTCTCCACTTCCTGCCGCAGGGCGCGGTCTGGCCCTCCGGCCTTGCCCTGGACGCCGCCGGCAACATCTATCTCACGGGTTGGGCCAACTCTCAGATGCCGACCTTGAACGCGGCCCAGCCGTCCTTCGGCGGGGGACAGCGCGACACCTATGTATGGAAGCTCGATCCTTCCGGCAATCCCGTCTGGGGAACCTTCCTGGGCGGCAGCCTGGCTGACGAGAGCACATCCATTGCGGTAGATCCGGCGGGCAATGTCTGGGTTGCGGGCTGGACCGACTCTCCCGACTTTCCCACCCGGAATGCCCTGCAACCCTCATCAGCAGGAGGGCGGGACGCTTTCGTCACGAAGCTGAGCGCGTCGGGATCTTTCGTTTTTTCGACCTTCCTGGGCGGCGCCTCCGCGGACGAGGCGCTCGGCATTGCCCTGGCCGAGAGAGACGGAGCCCACCTGACCGGGCTCACGGCATCACCTGACTTTCCCCTCGTCCACCCCCTCCAGGCTTGCGGACCCGGCAGCTCTCCGGCGTGCGGCGGCACGGAAGCCTTCGTGGCCACGCTCGATTCCGCCGGCACCCATCTCATCCTCTCGACCTTTCTCGGAGGAGGCGGGGACGACCGCGGCACCGACATCGCCATCGGCCCGAACGGCGACCTCTTCATCACCGGCCTGACCTCCTCGACGGACTTCCCCACCCGGAACGCATACCAGCCCGCCCTGGCGGGCTCCAGCGACTTCTTCGTCACTCGTCTGCGCACCAACCCTCCTCCCGACTGCTCCGCCGCCACCGCCAGCCCGTCCATAATCTGGCCACCGAACGGAAAGCTGGTCCCGGTCTCGATCACCGGTGTGACCGGCTCCGGCGACCCAATCACCCTTGCGATCACCGGCATCACCCAGGACGAGTCGTGGACCGGCAAGACTCCTGACGCCTCCGGTATCGGCACCTCCTCCGCCCAGGTCCGCGCCTCGCGGGCCGGCAAGGGCGACGGCCGGGTCTACCACCTGGCCTTCGAGGCAACCAACCCGCAAGGCGCCTCCTGTACCGGAACGGTCGCCGTCTGTGTGCCCCACGACCGTGGACGGGGAGCGGCTTGCGGTGACGGCGGGGCGCTCTTCGACTCCACCCGGAGGTGACGGCCCGGGATCATGGGCTCCGCCGGATTCCGGTCCGGAGGAGCCCCCTCCGCAGTTGGCTCTTCATCCATAAGCTTGCCCCCCTCCGGACGGGAGAGCAGAATTCGATCAAGGGCTTTCGTACGTTCGGCCCGTCACCCTTCCGGCTTCTCCAAGGAGTGCTCCGTGCGAACCACCGGATGGTCCTTCGGTCTCGTCGTCTTCTGGCTGATCTTTTCCCTCCCCGCCCAGGCTGATCTCGCCTTCGAGGAGAACCGCGGCCAGACCGACGGCCAGGTGCGGTTCCTCGCCCGCGCACCGGGCTACACCCTGTTCCTGACCTCCTCGGAGGTGGTCCTCGTGCCGCGTGACGGAGCGCCCCCGACACGCCTGCGCTGGCGCGGAGCGAATCCCGCACCCTCCGTCTCAGGAGAGGGAGAGCTGCCCGGCCGGAGCCACTACCTCGTCGGGAAAGACCCCGCGAAGTGGCGCACCGGGATCTCCTCGTATGCGCGGGTGCGCTACCGGAGCGTCTATCCGGGGATCGACCTCGTCTTCCACGGCAATCCGCGGCAGCTCGAGTACCGCCTGGAGGTCTCGCCGGGCGCCGACCCGCTGGCCGTCCGGCTCTCGGTCGAGGGGGCGGACGGCAAAGCGGCCGCGGGAGGTGGCCCGGTCCTCGCCTATTCGACCTATCTGGGCGGGAGCTCCGTGGACCGGGGGCATGCCATGGCGGTGGATGCGGCGGGCAACGCCTACGTGACCGGAGAGACCCAGTCCGTCGACTTCCCCGCGACCGGCTCCGGGCCGCGGGGCGTCGACGCCTACGTCACCAAGATCGCTCCCGACGGCTCGCTCGTCTACTCCCTCTTCCTCGGGGGATCGGCCGCCGACTCGGGCCAGGGGATCGCCGTCGACGCCCAGGGGCGTGCGATCGTGGCAGGCTTCACGGGGTCTTCGGACTTCCCGCGGGTGAGCCCCCTTCCTGCCTCCTTCCAGGGTGAGGAGGAGGACGCCTTCGTGGCGAAGATCGCTCCGTCCGGCGCCTCCCTGCTGTATTCGACCCGGCTGGGCGGCGCGAACAGGGACGAGGCCCGAGGGGTGGCGGTCGACGCCGCGGGCAATGCTTACCTGGCCGGGGCGACCCTCTCCGCGGACTTCCCGACGGTCAACGCTTTCCAGACGACCCTCTTCGCCAGCGACTTCCTCGAGCCGGACGCCTTTGTGGCGAAGCTGAGCCCCGGCGGCTCCCAGCTCGTCTACTCGACCTACCTCGGCGGTGGCGGCCGGGACCAGATTGAGGGGATCGCCGTGGACGCCGGAGGGCACGCCGTGGTGGCCGGCTACACCCACTCCTACGAGTTCGAGATCCCTCCGGCCGGGGCGGTGCAGGCCTCCCGCCCGCGATCGCGGATCGTGCTGGCATCCCATTCCTACTCCGAGCCGGACGCCTTCGTGGCGAAGCTCCGTCCTGCCGGCTCCTCGCTCGTCTATTTCCAGCGCATTACAGGCGGTGGGAGCGACTACGCCACGGACGTCGCGGTGGACGCCGCGGGCAACGCCTGGGTCTCCGGGCAGACCGACTCGCAGGACTTCCCGGTCCGCGACGCCTTCCAGCCGGCGCTCAACGGCCCGACCGATGCCGTCGTGCTGAAGCTGAGCTCCGGGGGAGAGGTCCTCTGGGCCACCTACCTGGGGGGGCGCGACGAGGAGACGAGCCTCGGGATCGCCGTGGACGCCGCGGGCGACGCCTGGGTGGCCGGGGCCACGGATTCGACCGACTTCCCCCTCCGGAACCCGGTCCAGGCCGAGTGCGCTCCGGCCGTCGGCTCCCTCGGGCGCTGCGTCACCGATGCCTTCATCACCGAGCTGAGGCCCGACGGCTCCGGTCTCCTCTTCTCGACGTTCCTGGGCGGCTCCGTGGGGGCGCCCGGCGGTTACGACCCCATCGACGCGGCGGTCGGGATCGCCGTCGATCCCCGGGGGAGCGCCTACGTGACCGGCGTCACCACGTCGGTCGACTTCCCCACGGTTGACGCGTTCCAACCCTCCTATGGCGGGGGAGCGCAGGATGCCTTCGTGGTCCGGCTGTCGCAGAACCGGCCGCCGCTCTGCACCTCCGCGTCCGCCAGCCCGTCCGTGCTCTGGCCGCCCAACGGCAAGCTCCGCCCGATCGCGATCCGCGGCGTCACCGATCCGGACGGCGACCGGGTCTCGATCACGATCACCTCGATCCGCCAGGACGAGCCGCTCTCCCGGAGGGGATCGCCGGACGGGTCCGGCGTCGGGACCTCCACAGCCCAAGTACGAGGGGACCGGAAGGGGAGTGGCGACGGCCGCGTCTACCACCTGGGCTTCACCGCTTCGGACGGCCAGGGCGGGAGCTGCACCGGAGAGGTGACCGTTTGCGTGCCGCACGACCAGGCGCGCAGGACGTGCGGCGACGGCGGAGCGCTCTACGATTCCACCGGCCGGTGAGGCGCCCTGCTACTATGGCGCGCCGAGGAACCCCCGGTGCGCCGCGCTCTGACCTCTCTCGAATGGCTGGCCCTGGCCGCGCTCGTCCTTCTGGCGATCGCCAGGGCTTCTCTGCCCCTGTCCCACGATGACCTGTTCGGGCATCTGCGGACGGGGGAATGGGTCGCGGAGCACGGGTCCGTGCCGAAGGCCGACCCGTTCTCCTTCACCCGCCCGGGAGAGCGGTGGATCACCCACGAGTGGGGGTTCTCCCTGCTCGCCTGGGGGGTCTGGCTCCTCGGCGGCTACCCTGGGCTGATCGCGGCGCGGGTGATCCTGGTCCTCCTGATCGGGATCGCCGTCGCGAAGCGGATGACCGCGGAGGCGGAGGGGGTGCGGTCGATCCCCTGGATGTTCGGTCTGCTGGCGATCGGGCTGTGGGCGGTCGCCGGGGAGCTGATCCTGCGGGCGGCGCTGGTCTCGGAGCTGTTCCTCGCCGTGACCCTGCTCCTGGCGACACGGTACCGGCAGACGGGCGAGCGGCGCGATCTGGTCCTCCTTCCCATCCTCTTCCTCGTCTGGGGCAATCTGCACTCGGGGGTGATCTTCGGGCTCTACGTGCTGGGGCTCCAGGCGCTGGAGGCGCTGGTCCGGAGGCGGGCCTTCCGGCCGTACCTCCTGGCGCTCGGGGCGTCGGTCCTCGCCAGCCTGTGCAACCCGAACGGCTACGAGGTGTGGCTCTACCCCTTCCGGCTGAGCCGCATCCTGTTCGCCAGCGGCATCGCCTGGGACCTCGGCCACTTCTCGGCCCTGGGCGCGCTGGGGAGCTCCGCCTTCCTGATCCTGGTGGTCCTGCTGCTGGCCGGGCTGCTGCCCTTGACGCGCTGGCGCGAGCTGTCGCTCGCGGAGATCCTCGGCATCCTCACCTTCGCGGCCCTCTCCTTCCGCACGCCGCGGTTCGTCTTCCACTTCGTGATCCTGGCGCTGCCGGTCCTCTACCGGCTGCACGCGCGCCGGGAGTGGAGCCCAGGGATGCGCCGCATCCTCGCCGGAGCGGTCCCGGCCGTGCTCGCCCTGATCGCCGCGACCCTCTGGCTGGAGCACCCCCGGCGGCTCCTGGACCGCCGGCTCCCCGCAGGGGCGGTCCGCTTCCTGGAAGCCCGGGGCGTCCGCGGACGCGTCTTCCATCACCAGAACTTCGGCGGCTTCCTGCTGTGGCGGACGCGCAGGCCCATCTTCTGGGATGGCCGCAACGACGTCTTCGCCTCGCTGGTGAAGGAGGTCACGACCACGCCGTTTCCCCAGATTGCGAAGCGCTACGGCATCGACGTCCTGCTGGTCACCGAGCGCGAATTCGAGGGGTTGCGGCCGGAGATCCCGGAGCGCTGGGGGCTGGTCCACTGGGACGACCACAGCGCCCTCTATCTGCGCCGGGACGCCTTCGCGCCCCTCCTCGCCCGGACCGAGCTGGGCCTCTTCCCCCCCTTCGGCGGCCGTCCGGGCCTGGAGACCCTGGCCCGCGATCCCCGCCTCGGTCCCCTGGCTCTGCGCGAGCTCGACCGGGTCCTCGCCGTCGATCCGGAGATCCAGCGGGCGCTCTATTTCCGAGGGGTGATCCGCCTCTACCAGGGGAGACTGGACGACGCCCGGCGGGACCTGGAGGCGGCGCTGGCGATCGCCGACAACGAGCAGGTCCGCAAGCTGCTGGCGGCGGTCGGGCAGATCCGGCGCCGGGCCCGCTGACCTGGAATCAGCCGAAGAAGCTCCGCACCGCCGCGCAGACCTCCTCGACCTCTTCGTCCGTCAGCTCCGGGTAGATCGGCAGGCAGAGGCCTTCGCGGGCGGCGGCGGTGGCCACGGGAAGGTCGCCGTCGGGAACGTCCACGAGCC
>DASVEF010000100.1:0-41493 GCA_036380715.1 Thermoanaerobaculia bacterium
TGGGATTCACCAGGCCGCTGGTGACGGAGAAGGTCGCGCCCACCTCGGCCGCCCACTTGCCGGCGGCGACGGCGCCGAAGGCGTCGATCTCGATGGTGTAGGTGACGCCGGGGAGCGTGATCGGATCCCAGCGGTAGTGGGTCTTGCGCGGGAAGTGGTCGAAGGTGTCGCCGTTGCCGGGATCGCGCAGGATCGGCACTACGCCGGTCCACCAGTTGAGCGTCGGATCGCCGAGGAGCGTCATGCCGTAGAACCACTGGCGCTCGCCGAGCTCGTGGTTCGGCCCCAGGGCCTTCCACCAGTCCTTGTAGGCGTCGCCGACGACCTTGCCGCTGCCCATCGGACCGTAGAAGTTCTCGAAGTAGAGCATCGAGCCGGTCTTGGTGCTCCCCACGGCCACGAGGCCGAAGTTCTTCGAGCCGCTCGCCTTGTCGAAGATGTACCAGCCGCCCATGCAGTCGGGCTCGGTGTAGCGCGCCGTGCTGCAGGCGAACAGGTTGTAGAAGAACGCGTTCGGCGGCGCCGTGTCGCGCAGGTAGGTGCCGGGCACCCACTCGCCGCCGCCCGGCGTGGAGAACGAATGGCCGAACGGGGAGGAGTGGGCGCAGACCTGGCTCCAGCCACGGCTCTGGTTGATCTCCGACTTGTAGCGGTCGCCGTCCGTGGTCGCCGGATCGGTGATCACCTCCAGGTTGGGGACCGGGAACATCAGGTCGAAGCCGCAGTCGCCGAAGCCCGTCCAGTCGTCGTCCACGTACGCCAGGGCGCTCCGCGAGTAGCCCAGAAGCCCTTTGCGGTACAGATGATTGCGGCCGAAGTAGTCGTTGATCAGCGCCGGATCGCTGCCGTTCAGCGTCGGCGTCCAGAGGCGGCCGATCCAGATCTCGGGATCGACATTGGCGGCATGGCCGCTGAACTTGCCATCGCCGTCCGGGTCGGACCACGTTCCGTTCAGGTCCATGTAGTAGAGGTCGCAGGGGAACTCGGCATGGGCGCCGAAGAAGTCGTCGTCCATCTCGAACCAGGCCGGCATGACATTGCCGACCAGCAGGGCGCCGACGATCGGCATCTTGCCTTGCAGAAAAGCCCGGAAGTCCTGCGGCTTGCCCCCCTTCACCTTGAAGACCGTGGCGAAGTAGCCGTCGTTCGCCACGTCGATCACGTACTGATCGACCGAGGCCTGGACCTGCGGGTAGAGGTCCCAGGCGACCACGACGATCATCTTGCCCTTGGGATACTGGATCGCCGAGAAATTCTGCAGATACGCCTCGTCCGGCGGGAACGCGGGGCGCGGCATCTGCTCGGTCTGGAAAGCGGATCGCGGCAGGCGGAGCACGAAGTCGGAGAAAGGCTCGGGCTTCTTCTGCTCCTTGTCGATCTCCTCCAGGATGCGGACCCGGCTGTAGTCGATCTTGAACTTGGCGAGTTGCCTGACCTTGCTGGTGTCCAGGCGGGCGAATCGGTCTTCTTGCATGGCTCTATCTCCCGTAAGTAGTTGTTGCTCTACTTACAGGCGGTCGGTAGGACGGAACGTTACAGGCCGAATCGCTCGAAGAACCCGAGCGCCGGCTCCAGGCGGACCCTCAGCGGGCGGGAAAGAGCCCGCAGGAAAGGCGACGTCTCGGATTCCTGCTCGAAGCTTCTCCAACCGTCGCACGGTGTGCTACCATCGAAACATGGCCGAAACGATCACCCAGCGCGAGCTCCGCAACGGCAGCGGCGAGATCATGCGCCGGCTCGATCAGGGGGAGTCCTTCATCGTTACTCGCAACGGTGTGCCGGTGGGCGAGCTTACTCCCCTGCGGCGCCATCGATTTGTGGCCACGGCGGCAGTCATGGCCATCTTCAGGAACGCGCCTGCCATCGACCCTGGCCGCTTCCGTGCCGATGTCGACGCGTTGGCTGGCCAGGACATTTTGCCTCGTGCCTGACCGGCGTCCCGCTCTCGGGATTCTCGACACCTCGGTGATCATCGATCTCGAACACATCGAGCCTTCACAGCTTCCGATCGAGGTCGCCGTCAGCGCGATCACGATGGCCGAGCTTGCCGCCGGTCCGCACGCCACGTCGGACCCTGAAGAGCGGGCGCGCCGCCAGGATCGGCTCCAGCGCGCGGAAGCCGCATTCGATCCTCTGCCCTTCGACGCGGAGGCGGCACGCGCCTACGGGAGGATTTATGCCTCTGTGGCAGCCGCGGGACGCAAGGCAAGAGGGGCACGCGCCATCGACCTCCTCCTTGCAGCAGTCGCGTGCGCTGCTGGCCTGCCGCTCTATACCCGCAATCCGGATGATTTCCGCGGGATCGGCGATCTCGTTGAAATCGTAGCCGTGTAAGCTCGCCAAGCCGCTCTATCGGTACATGAACCGCAGCGCCTTCGGCAGCCGTTTCCGCCAGCTCGCTTCGTTGTGGCCCCCACGGGCGTCGGGGCGCCACAGCAGGCGGTCGTCGTCGTAGCCGCGGCCGACGAGGTGGGCGGCCATGGCGGCGGCGATGGGGAGCTGGCGGCCCTTGTCTTCTTTCGCTCCCATGTCGAGATAGATGCGCGACGGCTCGGGCGTGGGCAGGTCGGCGATGTCCTCGAAGATCGCCTGGTTGGCGACCCAGAAGGAGGGGGACATCACGAGCGCGCCGCCGAAGGCGTGCGGGTAGTGGAAATGGGACCAGAAGGCGGCGAGGCCTCCCATGGAGGAGCCGCCGATCACCGCGCCCAGCGGCGCCGGGTGCAGGTTCAGCTCGGCGGTGAGGGCCGGCATCAGGGTCCCGGTGAGCCAGTCGAGGAGGTCGTGGATCTGGCCGGGCTTGCCGTCGAATTGGAAGGGGGAGAGCTCGACGATCCGGCTCTCGCCGCCGTGGTCGATGCCGATCACCACCGGCACCGGCCGCCGCGCCCGCGCCAGCCCCTCGGCCGCTTCGTGGATGTGCCAGCCGCCGGAGAAGGCCCCCTCGTCGCCGAAGAGGTTCTGACCGTCGAACAGGTAGAGGGCGTAGGAAGGGAACTCCGGCGTGTAGTCGCGCGGCAGATAGACCCGGACGTGGCGCGGCGTCAGGCCGGGCACCTCGAAAGGGCCGAGGACGTTGACTTCGCCGGCCTGCATCCGCGCGCGAGAGCCGGGGATCCCCTCCTGGACCGGGACGGGACCCGGCGGCGGCGCGGGCTCTTCCTGCCAGTCCTTCTTGTAGCGCAGCTCCTCGATCCGATAGATGTGCAGGCCGTCGTGCACCGCAAGGTTGCGGGCCATGGTGAAGATCGAATAGTCCTCGTACAGCGGATGCTCCCCCCGGCGCTGCCAGGCCTCCTCGGGAAGCGACCGCAGGCGCCAGACGGTTTCCTCCCGATCGCGCGCGAACCGCTCCAGGGCCTCGTTCAGGTCGGCGTCGAGGAGGGAGCCCTGTTCCTCTTCGGGCGAGGGTTGCCAGGGCTCGATGCGCGGGTTGTCCTCCGCGAGCAGCCGCTCCAGGCGTCCCAGGAAGAGGGAGTGGACCGACGCCAGATGGACGGCGTGCTCGTGCGCCGACCATTTGGCGGGGAGCGGACGCCGCTTGCGCAGCGGCTCGGGAATCTCGTGGACGAGCGACCGCAGGAGCGCCGGAGCGCTCTCCAGGGTCGCCAGGACAGCCTGGACAGCGTCTCCGGTCACAGCAAGCCGGCCTTGCGGGCGCGGCGGAGGGCTTCGCCACCCAACTGGCCGTAGGCGAGGGCCCCGGTCGACCAGCTCTCGTAGTCGAAGATGGAGCGGCCGCGGGCGGGGGCCTCGGCGAGGCGGACGTTGATCGGGATCTCCGTCCGGAAGACCTTGGAGCCCCAGACGCGCCGGACCAACTGGACCATCTCGTCGGTCACCAGGGTGCGGTGGTCCACCCGGGTGAGGAGGATCCCCAGCAGCTCGGGCATCTTGCCGATCCGCGGCTCGACCGTCTCCAGCAGCTCGAAGAAGCCGTCCAGGGCGTCCAGGTCCAGGTGATGCGGGGCCACGGGGACCGCGAAGGCGTCGGAGGCCCCGAGGGCGTTGAGGCTCAGGATGGACAGCCCGGGCGGGCAGTCGAGGAGGATCACGTCATAGCGCCGGCTGACCGGCGCGAGCGCCTTCTTGAGGAGCTTCTCCGGCTCCTGCTTGCGGGCGAGCGCGAGGTCCGAGCCCGCTAGGCGGAGCGAGGAGGGCAGCAGGTCGACCCCTTCGGCGGCAGACGGCCGGACCGCCTCCGCGACCGTGGCCTTGCCGAGCAGCACCTCCGCCACGGACGGGTCCGCCTCCTCGCGGGAGACCCCGAGCGAGGAGGTCGCCGAGCCCTGCGGATCGAGGTCTACGACGAGAACGCGCAGCCCGCTGCGCGCGAACGCCGCGGCCAGATTGACCGCCGTGGTGGTCTTGCCGACCCCACCCTTGATGTTGACCAGTGCCAGTTTCATGGCGCGATTTTACGTCAAGTCGGTCAGAGCACCTTGATCGCGACCAGCGTCGTGTCGTCTTCGAAATCGGATTGGCCGGCGCGGGCGAGGTGCTCGCGCAGGGTGTTCTCGACTTCTCGGACGATCACATCCACCGGCTCGTTCACGAGAGAGGCCACGAGGCTCTCGAGGTGCTGCATGCCCGGTTTCGGTTCGCCGTTGGAGAGCACGTCGAAGACACCGTCGGTATAGAGGAAGAGGAGATCTCCCGGGCGGAGTTGCTCGTTCCTGACGGAGGCCTGGCCTGGAAACGGCAGGCCGATCGGCCGGAAAGTGGGACCGAGCCGCCGCACGCCGCGGCCGGGACGGAAGAGGAAGGCGTCGGGGTGACCCGCGTTGGCGTAGCGCAGCTCCCCGAACTCCAAGTTGACGGAGCCGAGAAAGAGGGTGAGGAAGTGCCGCTTCGAGTCGAGAGAGCCGGAGGTACACAGGTGGTTCACGGCGCGGTCTACGCCGGTCACGAGCGCGCTCAAGGAGGGTCTCCGGCCATGGTGGCTGCGGTGTGTCACCATGCTGTTCATGCAGGCGATGAAACAGGCCACGAGGTCATGTCCCATGGCGTCGGCGAGATAGAAGACCAGCTCGCTGGGGGTCGGCCGGAACCATTCGACGAGGTCGCCTCCCGGCCGCTGGACATCGACCGAAAGAACCTTGATCTCCAAGTCGATGCTGCCCCGGAAGTGGATGTCACCTTCCATCTCCTCGACGGGGTTCTGGACGTAGTTGCGCAAAAGTCGGGCGATCTCGAGTTCCTTGGCGCGCGCCTCGCGCATCTCCTTCTCCGTGCAGAAGAGGCGGATCGCCGTGTCCACGACTCGCTCTACGATCGGCCATGGAGGCAAGGGCTTCTCCAGGAAATAGAAGCCGCCAACCTTGAGGATCTTCAGTTGATCGGAGAGCTCCTGATGGCCTGTGACTCCGATGATCGGGAGGTACTTGTGCAGTTCGCGGAGCTTGTCGATCAACGTCTCACCACCCATTCGTGGCATGCGGAAGTCGGTGATCACCAAGTCAATCTCGATTTCGCGATCAGGGTCGTTGTAGACCTCAAGCGCTCGGATCCCGTCTTCCGCCTCCAAAACATGATAATTACGATCGCGTAGGAAATCACAGAACACGCGACGGAAATCCTGCTCGTCGTCAACGACGAGAACGCCTCTCTGCTTGGAATCCTCCATGTCTCCCCCCTCCAGGGCGGCCAGTTCTTCAGACGGTCGGAAGCCCAATCACGAACCTCGCACCCCGCCCTGCCGGATTCGAGGTGGCCTCGATACTTCCCCGGTGAAGGTCCAGGATGCTCTTCGAGATCGACAGCCCCAGGCCGGTCCCCTTGTTCGTATCTTTGGTCGTGAAAAACGGATCGAATATCGCCTCGCGAATCTCGTCCGGAATGCCCTTCCCGGTGTCGCTCACTTCAACAATTACGCGTTCGGGAGCGGATCGACCCTCGATGCGGATCTTCTTGGGCTCGCTCTGCCCCTCCATGGCGTCCTCGGCGTTGACGAAAAGGTTGACGAAGACCTGCTGGAGCCTCCGCTCTTCACCGAGCACCGACGGCAGGTCGTTTGGTAGATCGATCTCAATGTAGATATCTCTATGAAGAAAGCGGGTGCGAAAGAATGTGAGGGAGTCCTCGATGACCCGCCGGATCTGCAGTGGGTTGCGGGTGAACTCCGCCGGGCGGGCGAATTCCCGGAGGAGGCGTATAATCTCACCGATACGACCGGCGTTACGCTCGATCATCGAAAAATAATCGCGTTCGCGTTCTGAAAAAGCATTGCTTGGCTCCAAACGGTCTCGGATGCTGCGCGCAGCAACCAACATGTTATTGAGTGGATTGTTGATCTCGTGAGCCACGCCTGCGACCATTTGGCCCAGTGCCATGAGGCGCCCGGATTGGATGACCGCACTCAACTCGCTACGGTCGTAAAGAGCCAAGGCTACGCCGTCCACCTCTGTGCCGATGCGAGTGGGCGTCAGCCGAACCTCTAGAGTGATTCGTGTTTGGTCGGGCCGCTGAAGGCTAAGGTTCACGTTGACCTCGTCTCCGGTCGCGAGTACCTTATCGAGACTTTCCTGGAAGGTCGCTAGCTGCATGGGCATGACTAATTCCGTGAACGGCTTGCCTTCGAGGTGCTCGCTTGCTGTCTGGAGAAGACGTTCAGCCTTACGGTTGACGAAGCTGATGGTCCCGTCCTTGTTCAACAGCAACATGCCGTAGCCGAAGCCCTCCAGGAGATCGCGATACTGCCGGCTCTGAGCCTCTAGCACGCGCAGGTCCCGAAGAATGCCGAGCGTACCGACCTCGTTGCTTCTGTCGTCGTGGAGCAGGCTGCCCGAAAGCGAGAACGGCACGATCGAGCCGTCCTTTACGCGGACGTGAACGCGCATATTAGAGATGGGACCTTCGGCGCGCAGGCGCCGCATGATCAGATGAGCCACTGCCTCGCCGGCTTGGGTATCGCCTTTCTCGTCAGTGTAGAAGCTTGCGGCCGGTCGGCCTGTCATCTCTTTTGGCCGGTAGCCGAGAATTCGTTGACCGGAGGGGCTAGCGAAGGTAATGGTCCCCTGGAGGTCAGTCGTGATCACGGCGTCAGGCACGTCTTCGAGGATCGATCGCAGCGAGGCGTTGGCAAGCCTCTCGCGTTCGAAGAGACGCGATTTGTTGAGAGCCTGAGCCGCGAGGCCTGCGAGCACTCCCATGATCTGGAGGTCGTCGTCGGTTATTGGTAGATCCGGTTGCCCATGATGATCTACAGCGAGATTGCCTATTTGGTTCTTCTCCACAAACAAGGGACAGTCGATCCAGGGGATCTCGTGCAGATCGAAATCATCCATCCAGGGCTTGATGCTGTCCTGGCCGAACCGATCCACAATTATCTTCTTGTCCCAGATTACCGGCCGGTCTTGATAGAAGAGCTCGCCGATGATAGGCCGTGCCGCGACCGGAATGCGGTACTGGGCGAACTCTTCGGCCGGCATCGATCCGCCACAGATAGCGAGGCCGATGAGCGTCTGGCTGTCGCTGTCGAAGAGATATAGGCGGGCACGCTGATAGCCTAGGCCGTATGCCCCCTGGACGATACGATCAGCTAGATATTTGAGATCGAGGCTCGACTGCAGGTCATACGAAATCTCCGCCAAGATCCGAAAATAATGGCCGAGCTGCTCGGTACGCCGAATCTTGTTGATCGTCTCGATCCCATGGATCAGCTCGTCATAGTCGATCGGTTTACTCAGATATAAGAAGGCCCCCGCCTGCAGTACCTTGCGCTGGCTCTCTCCCGACTCTTGGCCGGAGAAGACGATAACCCGAGTCTCCGGGCGCTCCTCGCAGATCCTCCGAGTCACCTCGATGCCGTCCATCTCCCCTTTGAGAAAGAGATCACTGAGCACGACATCGAACGACGTGCGTCGCACCTTCTCCAGGGCGTCCGCGCCGCTCCCGGTGGTCTCGACGAGGTAGCGCTCCGAGCTGCGGGCGATGCGGTCGCGCATGCTCTCCCGGATGTGCTCCTTGTCGTCGACGATCAGGATGCGGGTGGGGAACCAGTTGGCCGCCTTCATGCGATGACCTCGCGGGGAAATTCGATCCGGAACTCGGTCCCAGAGAACCGCAGGCTGCGGACCAGACGCAGCCGTCCGCCGGCCTGCTGGATGAAGAAGCGGGCGAGGTACAGTCCCAGCCCGGTGCCGCGCTCCTTGGTGGTGAAAAACAGATCGAAAACCTTGTCCCGGTGCGCGGAGTGGATGCCGGGGCCGTTGTCCTCGACGATCACGCGCACCGGGTACTCGTCGTCCGGGGCGTACTCGGTGGCGACTCGCACCCACCGGCGGGACCGGCCGCTGCGCGCCGTCTGCTCGATGCCGTTGATCAGGATGTTGAGGATCGGCTGCTCGACGAACTTCGGGCTGACGCGGATCTCGGGGATCTCCTCGTCCTCGGCGACCCCGAGAGTGACGCGCTGCTTGTCGGCGAAGGGGCGGACGGTCGCCGCGAGGCGCCGGACCACGCTGTTCAGGTCGACCGTCTCGGCCGGGGGGCGGCCCGCGAGGTTCTGGAACAGCCGGACGAGATCCTTGAGGCTCCTGGTGATCTCCTGGATGCCGACGACGCTTCTCTTGAGGTTGACCACGTCGTCGGCGCTCATAGCGCGCAGGTGGTCCGGGTATTTCTTGGCCAGCCCGATCTGGAGGTCCGAGAAGTCGTCGAGCGTCTGGAGCTCGTTCTTGACCTCGTGCATCAGGCTGTCAGCCAGGAAGCCGGTGAGGAGAAGCCCCTGGTTCTCGGTGATCGCGGCGTCGAGGCGCTCCTCGGCGATGAAGTGACCGATCTGGAGCGCGGCCGTGCGCAGCTTCTCCTCGGTGACGTCCCGGAGCTGGCCGGGCTGGCGGCCGAACAGGAAGAGGCCGTAGTCGGCCTGGTCCCGGTGGGCGAGAGGATAACCGGCGAACGACCCTGCCTGGAGAACTCTCAGGAGGTGCTTGAACCGCTCCTGCCGCTTTGACACGTCGGCGACGATGAGCGGCGTACGCTCCTTGATCACGTCGCCGACCGGGCTGATGTCGAGCGCCTGCTGGGATTCGAGGGTCAGCTCGGGGAAGTCGCCGGCGACGCGCTCGAAACGGGCTCCCGAGCGGTAGGACAGAACGCAGGCGCGGCTCGCGCCGGTCTCCCGGGCGAGCTCGCGCAGCAGGGTGTCGATCTTCTCCCGGCGAGCGGCGGCGATGCCGCCGGGAGCGCGCCGCAGCAGGGCGGTGTCGAAGTCGTCGCGGGAGAGGCCGGGCACGTGCGAGCGGTGGTCGTCCTCGTCTCCCTGTCCCTTGATCTGGCGATCGAGCCTCTCCAGGATCTCGGAGGCCTTGGTCGGCTTTTGGAAAAAGCCGGTGACGAGATCGTCCTCGCGGGAGACCAGCTCCTTCCACTCCTCGGCCGCTGTCGCGGTCAGGACGAAGACGTAGAGCAGGATGCCGCGGGAGCGCAGCTCACGGATGAGGTGCACGCCGCTCGCGGCCGGCAGGTTGATGTCCAGGATCAGGAGGTCGTAGGTGCTCTCCGAGAGCCTTTGCAGCGCCTCGTCCACCGACTTCGCCACGTCCGAGGGAAACCCGTAGTGATCGAAGAGCAGCTCGAGCGACTCCGAAAGGTCGCCGCGATCCTCGACGATCAGGATGCGGCGGATCAGTTTCCGGACCTCCGGGTCGATCTCCGGCTCCGGATACTCCCGGAGCTGCAGGCTGAGGTGGAGGTCTTCCAGCTTGGGGCCGAGGGAGGGGTGGAAGCGCAGCCAGCCTCGGCTGTCCTCCGCGTCCGCCGCGTGCTCGCGGTCCTGCCTGCGCTGGTACTCCTTGATGCTGAGCCGGACGTGCTCGTCAGTGTAGCCGAGGATCTCCGCCGCCACCCAATCCTGAACCAGGAGGCCGAATCCTTCGCCGGACGCGAAGGTCTCCGGGATCTCGGAGCGGGGGATGAACCCTTCGACTCCCCCTTCAACCCCATCACTGAGCAGGACATACACCCCTTTGTCGGGCGCGACGAAGCGGACCTGGCCGAGCACGACCTGACCGGCCTTGTGGCTCTTCCGGAAGGCGGGGAAGGGGTTGGGGAGCGCGAGCCGCCGGCTCAGGGTCAGGCGGCGGTCGTCATGGCCGGCCACCCGGGCCTGGATCTTCTCGCCGCGCTTGACGGTATCCGCGATCTCCAGGAAGCCGCGGGACCAGTCCCATTCGCCCTTGCGGACGAACCCGGCCACGCTCGGATCGGAGGTCAGCCGCACGAAAACGCCAAAGGGCTCCACCCGCTGGACGACGCACTCGACCATTGCCCCTTGGGGGTATTTTTCTGCGAGCTGTCTCCTCGAAGCGCTGCTCATGCTCCTCACCGGCCCTCCGCGCGACCACCCGGCCCCGAGAGCCGCGTTGTCTTGATTCGGCGGGTAGTTTAGCACGCGTGAATTCGCGGAGAGGGGGTCAGGAGGGTGAGGTCCGGCCGGTGACCAGCACGCCGGCGGGGGAGAGCAGAGGACGCTGGATGCGGACCTTCTTCAGGCCGGCCTCTGTCATCCAGCGGGCGTACTCTTCGCCGCTGTAGCAGCTCGCCGTGGAGGTCAGGCGGAAGAAGAGGGCCGCGCCGTCGCCCGAGCCGGCCTTGGATTCGGGACGGGGCCTCTCCAGATCCCAGACCGCCACCGTGCCCGCGGGGGTCAGAGAGGCGGCGGCCTTGCGCAGGATGGCCCGGTTCTCGTCCGGCTGGAAGTGGTGGAGGATGTTGGCGAGGAGCACGACGTCATTGTCGGCGCCGAAGTCGTCCGTCTCCAGATTGCCCACCTGGTGCTCCACGACGTCGTCGATCCCGGCTTCGCGCGCCAGCTTCCGGGCGTGCTCCACGGCGTTCGGCAGGTCGAGCACCACGGAGCGCATGGGCGGGTGCTTGCGGCAGATCGCCGCGCCCAGCAGGCCGTGCGATCCCGCCACGTCGAGCAGCCGGCGGGCCCCTTTGCGGACCGGCACTTTGGCGGCGAGGATCGGGGCGTCGAAGCGGGCGATCTCCAGCATTGCCCGCTGATAGTGGCTCCAGCGCTCGGGATCGCTCATGGTGTCGTGGAAGTCGAGCCCGCGGCCGGTGCGCACGAGGTCCTCCATGTGCTCGACGAACTCCCATTGCACGACGGTCCACTCGACGAAGCCGCGCATGTCCATCGGGGCTCCCTCGATCATGGTGTCGCGCCCGAGCCGGCTGAGGGCGAAGCGGTCCCCCTGCTGCTCCAGGTAGTCGCCGAAGACCAGGGCGCGGAGCAGGAGGCCGGTGACCTCGGGGTCGAGGCCGCGGCCGGACGCCACCTCGGCGGGGGTCCGCGGGCCGTCGCGCAGCGCTTCGAAGACGCCGAGCCGCACGGCGGTCATGAGGATGCGGGCCTTCATGATGGAGAAGAGCGCGTCCATCGCGGGCACCGGCACCTTGCCTGTCGCGAGGGCCAGCCGCTCGAACACGTTCTCGGGGATCGCTCCGTATTTCATCGCGGGGTCTCCATCGTGAGCCCAAAGGTGCGGCTCACGGATTCTGAGGATACAGTGTGGCCGTGATTTCCCCGGAAGCCCTCGCCGGGTTGCGCGCGGACATGCTCCCCATGGGAGTGGGGATCTTCCTGACCGGCCTCGCCCTGGTGGTGGGCGCCCTCTCGCTCCTGCGCTGGCGGGAAGGGGACCGGTCGCTGCTCTTCTTCGCCCTTTTCACCGGCATCTACGGCGTCCGGATCGCCACTGACAACGATTGGGCGCGGCTGCTGCTCGGCTTCTCGGAAACGGGGGCGGAGCTGTTCGAGGCGGTGCTGAGCTATCTGCTCCCGGTGCCTTTCGCCCTCTTTTTCGAGCAGATGGTCGGCTCAGGATGGAAGCGTTCCCTGCGCCGCATCTGGCAGCTCCAACTGCTCTTCGCGCTCGGTGCCGTGGCCTACGAGGTCGCGCGGGGGGAGCCCTGGGCCCTGGGCGGTCCCTACCGGGTGCTCGTCCTCCTCGCGCTGCTGGTCATCCTCATTCACGTCTATCGCCCGGGCCAGCCGCTCTCCACCGACCTCCGGCGGCTCCGCCTGGCCGGCCTGGTGCTGGGGCTCTTCGTCGTCAACGAGAACCTGGAGGACCTCGGAATCTTCCCCTGGGAGCTCAACGCCGAGTGGATCGGCTTCCTCATCTTCCTCGGCATCCTCGGCTGGGTCGCGGCGCGCCGCACCTTCGACACGCAGAGGCGCTTCACGGCGATCCAGCAGGAGCTGGAGACCGCGCGGCGCATCCAGGCCTCGATCCTCCCCGGGGAGCCGCCGCGGGTTCCCGGGCTCGATGTCGCCATGCGCTATGTCCCCGCGGCCGACGTGGCCGGCGACTTCTACGACTTCCTGCCGGGAGAGGGGCGGCGCCTCGGCGTGGTCGTGGCGGACGTCTCCGGACACGGCGTCCCCGCCGCCCTGATCGCCTCGATGGTCAAGGTGGCGGTCGCGGCCCAGGCGCCGCACGCGGCGAGCCCGGGGCGGGTGCTGTCGGAGATGAGCCGCATTTTCCATGGCAAGCTGAAGAACCAGTTCATCACCGCGGTCTACGCCTGGATCGACCTGGAAGCCGGGAGCCTGACCTGGGCGAGCGCTGGGCATCCGCCGCCGCTGCTGTGGCGGGCGCGCGACGGCCGGATCGGCGAGCTGGTCCAGAGCGGTGTTGTCCTGGGACGGCTTGGCCGCGCCGAATACCGGGAGGCTTCGGTGACTCTGGGGCCCGGCGACCGGCTCCTGTTTTTCACCGACGGCATCCCGGAAGCGCTGGACCGCTCGGGCAATCCCTTCGGGGACGCGCGCCTTCAGGACCTGATGGCGAGCCGCGCCACCCTCGCCGCCGATCCTCTCGCGAGCGCCGTCCTGGACGAGGTCTCGCGCTGGACCGGCGGGAACCGCGGATTCGAAGACGACCTCACGCTGGTCGTGGTGGGAATAGCCCCCCAATAAAAAGGGCGGCGCCTGTGGCGCCGCCGAAAGGGGAGAAACGGGAGCTGCCTTACCTGCCTGCCTCGCTTGCGTCCACGACCTGGAACTGCTGAGTGTTGACCTTTTCGTCGCCGATCCAGACCTCGGCCCGGTAGTCGCCCTTTTCCCAGCCGGTGGTATCGGCCTGGAAGTCCAGGTACTGAGCGCCGGTCTCGACGGTCTTCGTCTCTTCGTTGATTCTCGTCTCGCCGGGACCGAACCAGGCCACCTTCACGGCGGAGCCGGCGGCGGCATCGGCGACGTTCATCACGACGTGCACGGTGTCGCCCGGGGCGAAGTCGTCGCCTTGATCTTCGGGCGCGATCATGCCGTCGGCGTTCACGTTCTTGCCGATCGTGACGTCGTCGACCTGGGCCTGGGCCTCGACCGGGTTCAGGTCGCCCGGCTGATCGGCGCCGGCGACTTCCTGCTCGGTCACGGTCGACGCGGTATCGTCTGCATCGTCCACCTCCGCCGATTCCTGCGTCTTGCAAGCGAGGGCGAAAGGCATCGCGCACAGCAACAGCATGGTCAAGAGCTTGGATAGTTTCATAGGGATCTCCTCTAGAGATTTGACTTGGGCTGGTGCTGCATGCCCCTGAGTTTGTGAGAAGCAAGGCGTGTGCCATCTGCAGGGCTCGCGCGGTCCGGGGTATGCTCTGCGCAACTTTTTTGGAGCCCGCTCTTGGAGAGAGACGCCAATCCCGGCTTCGCCCGGACCCTGACCCTGTTCGACGCCACGATGATCGTCATCAGCGGCATCATCGGGTCGGGGATCTTCATCAACCCCTATGTGGTGGCGCAGGCGGTCCATACGCCGTTCCTGATCCTGGCGGTGTGGGTGGCGGGCGGGGTGATCGCGCTGTTCGGGGCGTTCGTGTTCGCCGAGCTGAGCACGGTGATGCCCCGGGTCGGCGGCCAGTACGCGTTTTTCCGCGAGGCGTTCCACCCGCTCGTGGCGTTCCTGCACGGCTGGGCGCTCCTGCTGATCGTGCAGTCCGGGGCCACGGCGGCGGTGGCGGTGGCGTTCTCGCAATACGTGGCCCGGCTGGTCGCCATGCCGGAGGGGAGCGGGGCCGTGCTCGCGGCCGCCATCCTGCTGGCGCTCGGCGCCTTCCATGCCCTGGGGATCAAGCCAGGCGCGGTGGTGATCAACGTGATCACGTTCGGCAAGACGCTCGCTCTCGCGGCGCTGATCGTCGGCGCCTTCCTCCTGTTGCGGCACGATTCGGGGTTGACGTTCGAGCCGGCCATCCCTCCCGGGCTCGGTGGGCTGCCGCTGGTGTCGGCCTTCTTCGCGGGGCTGGTGCCGGCGATGTTCGCCTACGGCGGATGGCAGAACCTCAACTATGTGTCGGAAGAGGTGCGCGATCCGGTGCGGAACCTGCCGCGGGCGGTCCTGATCGGGGTGTTCTGCGTGATCGCGGTATACGTGAGCGCCAACGTGGCCTATGTGCACGTCCTGTCGGCGCCGGCCCTCGCCGCGACCCAGACTCCGGCCGCGGACATGGCGGCGCGCCTGATGGGGGAGACCGGGGCGAAGGTCATCAGCCTGCTGATCGTGGTCTCGACCTTCGGGTTCCTCAACCTGGCGCTGCTCTCGGCGCCGCGCGTCTATTACGCGATGGCCGCGGACGGCCTGTTCTTCCGCTCGCTCGCCCGCCTCTCCCCGCGCTTCCGGGCGCCCACGGCGGCGATCCTGCTGCAGGCGGGGCTGGCCGCGTTCTTCGCGCTGACCCGCTCGTACGACCGCCTGCTGAGCTATGCGGTGTTCGCCGACTGGATCTTCTTCGCGCTCTCCGGCGCGGCGCTCCTGGTCTTCCGCCGCAAGCTGCCGGACGCGCCGCGGCCGTTCCCCGTGCCAGGGTATCCCTGGGTGCCGGTCCTGTTCATCCTGGCGGGTATGGGCATCGTGATCAACATCTTCTTCACCGACACCCGGAACGCCCTGATCGGCACGGCCATCTTCGCGCTGGGCGTTCCGGTCTATTTCTTGTGGCGGAGGAGAGGGGGCGCCGGGTGAGCTGGAGCAAGGGGAGCGTCTACATGCGCTGGGCCAAGGAGCACGCCGCGGCTCGCTACAACCTGGCCAACAGCGGCCTCCTGGGCTGCCGGACGGAGGACCTCGCGCTGGAGCCCGGGGACGTCGTGGTGAACGCTCCGGCTCCGGATGGCTATCCGCCGCTCCTGGAGGCGATCGGGCGGCGCTACGGGGTCGCTCCCGAGCAGGTGGTCACGGCCCAGGGGACCTCGGGGGCCAATTTCCTGGCTCTCGCGACGCTCGTGGAGCCGGGCGACGAGGTGCTGGTGGAGCGGCCCACGTACGAGCCGATCCTGGCGGCCCTCCAGTTTCTGGGAGCGCGCGTGCGGCGTTTCGAGCGCCGTTTCGAGGACGGCTGGCGGTGGGACCCCGACGAGGTCCGATCCCTGCTCTCGGAGCGGGTCCGCCTCGTGGTGATCACCAACCCGCACAATCCGAGCGGCGTGCTCGCCGATCAGGCCGAGGTCGCCGAGGTCGGGCGGCGAGCAGTGGAGGTGGGGGCGCATGTCCTAGTCGACGAGGTCTACCGCGACGCCTGGTTTGACGAGGCTCCGCCAAGCCACGTCCATCTCGGGCCGCGGTTCCTGGCGACGAGCAGCCTGACCAAGACGTATGGGCTGTCCGGGCTGCGCTGCGGCTGGATCCTCTGCGCTCCCGAGCTCGCGGACCGCATCCGGAGGGTCCGCGATTTCATGGAAGCGGTGGGCTCGGTGGCCGCCGACGCGCTCGCGGCGGCGGCGTTCCGGCAGATCGACCGGCTGGAGACGAGGAGCCGTGCGATCCTCGATCCCAATCTCCGCCTCGTCCGGACCTTTCTCGAAGAGAACGCCGAGTGGCTCGACGGCGTCCTCCCCCGGCACACGGTGATCGTTTTCCCACGGCTGAAGGAGGAGGAGGACGCCCAGGCCCTCCACGACTGGCTGCGCGGGCGCGAGACATCGATCGTGCCGGGGAGGTTCTTCGAGGCCCCGCGGCATTTCCGGCTGGGGTTCGCGGTGCGGACGGAGGACGTGGCGGCGGGATTGAGGAATCTGGCGGACGGGCTGCGCCTGGGGTTGAAACCCCAGGCTGGCCTGTACCGCCCTGACGGGCGAGATTCCGGGAAATGAAAGCGCCCGAACGGGCGCAACAGACCAGCCTGGGGTTTCAACCCCAGGCAGCCAGCCGCGCCAGAAACTCCCGCACCTCCCCCGAATCCCGCAGCGAGTAGCCCGCCTCCGTGGGCCGGGGCTCTTCGCCGACGAGGATGCCGATGCCCCGGTCGCGGATCGCCTCGAAGGCGTCCTCGTCGGTGACATCGTCGCCGAGATAGAGAGGAAGGGCGTCGACGCCGGGGTGCAGCACGTCGAGGAGCCAGAGGAGGGCCTTGCCCTTGTCCCAGTCGATTTGCGGGCGCAGCTCGAAAACCTTTTTGCCCAAGGCCTTGCGCAGGTCGGAATGATTGGCGAGCAGGGCGTCGAAGGCGCTTTCGATCCTCGGCAGGTCCGCCTCGTTGGCCAGGCGGTAGTGGACCGCCAGGGAGAAGCGCTTCGGCTCGACCAGGACTCCCTTGATCCCGGCCAGCTCCCGGCCCAGGCGCGCGGCCGCTTTTTCGATGCTGTCCGGAATCCCTTCGCCCACTTCGCGCCGGAGGTCCGGACCGGCGATGTCGAAGCCGTGGCTGCCGGCGTAGGTCAGGCCGTCGAGGCCGACCAGGGCCGCCACGTCCTCGCGTCCGCGGCCGGAGAGGATGGCGATCGGGTGGCGTGCGGCCAGCCGGCGGAGGACGTCGCGGGTCTCTTCGGGCAGGGTGGCGAGCTCGGGGCGGGGGACGATGGGGGAGAGGGTGCCGTCGTAATCGAGGAAGACCGCAGGGCGCCGGCCGTCAAGGCGGCGCGCGATCTCGTCCCAGTGCTTCAGGGCGGAGGGGCGCCCCTCCGTCAACTCTCCTCCATGAGGACCGCGTCGAGCACCAGGGGCGGGAAGTACTCCTTGGGCGTGCGGAAGTCGTGGGGCACCGAGCCCAGGGCCGCCTGGAGGTAGTGGTCCACCCACCAGAAGATATCCTGCTCGCGGAGGATGCTCTGCATGCTCTCCATCCGCCGGCGGCGCTCGGCCTCGTCCATCCCGACCGCCTGCTGGATCGCGTCGGCCATCCCCTCGATGTCGTGCGGGTTGACCAGCAGCGCGCCGCGCTGGAGCTGGGCCGCGGCGCCCGCGAATTCGGAGAGGATGAGGACGCCGCACCGGTCCAATTGGCAGGCGCAGAACTCCTTGGCCACCAGGTTCATGCCGTCCTTGATCGAGGTCACGAAACACGCTCGCGCCATGCGGTAGAGCGAGAGGAGGTCGCGCCGGACCAGGCTCTTGTAGTGGTACTGGACCGGCACCCAGCCCGCGGCCGAGAACTCGCCGTTGATCTCGCCGACCAGCCGTTCCATGTGCGCCTTCAGCGCCTGATACTCGGGCACCCCTTCCCGGCTGGGCACCACGATCTGGAAGAGGATGACCTTCTCGCGGAGCTCTGGATAGCGCTGGAGGGCGTTACGGAAGGCCTCCAGCCGCTCGGGCAGCCCCTTGGTGTAGTCGAGACGGTCGACGCCCACGATCAGGTGCGCCGGGCCGATCCTGTGCCGCAGGTCCTGGAGCCGCGATTCGACCTCCGGCGACCGCGCGCCCTCCTCGAAGGAGCCGTAGTCGATGCCGATCGGGAACGCCCCCACGTCCACGGTGCGGTTGCCCATGCGCACCCGGCTGAGCGGGCCGTCGTCCTCGATGTCGATCTCCTGCGCGAGGTGGCGCAGGCAGGTCAGGAAGTTGCGGCTGTCGCGCGGGGTCTGGAAGCCGAGCAGGTCGTAGGCCAGCAGGGCGTTGAGGATCTGCGCGCGCCAGGGGAGCTTGATGAAGATGTCGAGCGGCGGGAAGGGGATATGGAGGAAGAACCCGATCCGCCTCGGCTCCTGGGTCTGCTCGCGGACGAAATGGGCGACGTGGATGAGCTGGTAGTCCTGCACCCAGATGAAGTCGTCCTCCCGGCTTTGCTCCAGCACGCAATCGGCGAACTTCCGATTGACGGTCAGGTAGGCGTACCAGAAGGAAGGCTCGAAGTTGCAGCGGCCGAGCAGGTCGTGGAACAGCGGCCAGAGGATGGCGTTGGAGAAGCCTTCGTAGAAGCCTTTGACCTCCTCCTCGGAGAGCAGGACCGGGCCCAGGTCGTAGCCGCGCTCCCGGTAGCCTGCGGCGAGCACGCCCTCCCAGGATCCGCCCTTGTCCAGGGGGAGCCCGGGCCAGCCGATCCACAGGCCGCCGCGGTGCGAGAGGACCGGAGCCAGCGCGCTGACCAGACCGCCGGAGCCGGGCTTCAGGGTCCAGCTCCCCTCTTTCTTCTCCAGCACGATGGGGAGGCGGTTCGAAACGACGACGAGGCGGTGCGACAGCGGGCTCAAAGCGAGAAAGCTCTCGTGCAAGCCCCGGGCCAAAAGCCCCCGGAGGGTGATACATTTCCTCCGGAACTTTTTTCCGGGCTCTTCGTAGGATACGGCATGCAACTATCCAGGTCGTTCGTGATCCGGACGGGTCTCTCTGCGCTCGTCGCCGCCGTACTCGCTGCTTCCGCTCCGTCTTCGGCGTCCGCCCAGGAGCCTCCGCAGGAGATCCGCCTCTCGCGCGCGCCGGGGGAGATCCGGATCGACGGCGAGCTCGGCGATCCGGGCTGGCAGGGGGCGGCCAAGGTGGACACGTTCTACGAGACCAACCCCGGGGACAACATCCCGGCGCCGGTCCCGAGCGTCGCCTATCTCTCCTATGACGGCCGCTATCTCTACGCCGCGTTCGAGTTCTTCGAGCCCGACATGAAGAGCCTGCGGGCGCCGTTCGGCGACCGCGACAACGTGCCGAGCACCACCGACTACGGCGGGATCATCGTGGATACGCGCAACAACGCCCGGACCGCCGTGCTGTTGCTGGCCAATCCGCGGAACATCCAGTACGACGCCAACACCGACGACGCGAGCGGCGAGGACTCCTCCCTCGACCTCTACTGGGACTCGGCCACCCGCATCCTCGCGGACCGCTGGGTGCTTGAGATGCGGGTCCCCTTCTCGTCGCTGCGCTACGATTCGGCCGATCCGCAGACCTGGGGCATCCTGCTCTACCGCAACCGGCCGCGGGAGTTCCGGACGCAGATGTTCAACGTCAAGCTGCCACGGGGCTCGAGCTGCTTCATCTGCCATGAGGCCAAGATCACCGGCCTCTCGGGGCTGCCCGGCGGCAACCACCTGGTGCTGGCCCCCTACGGCACCTCGAAACAGACCAGCCGCCCCGAGGGCCTCCTCGGCACGCCCTTGGAGGACGGCTCGGTCGAGTGGGACGGCGGGATCGACGCCAAGTGGACGCCCAACGCAGACACGGCGATCGACGCCACGATCAATCCGGACTTCTCGCAGATCGAGTCGGACGTGGCGCAGATCTCGGCCAACGAGCGCTTCGCCCTGTTCGTCCCGGAGCGCCGGCCGTTCTTCCTGGAGGGGCTGGACCTCTTCGCCACGCCGATCCAGGCGGTCTACACCCGGACTATCACCTCGCCGCGCTGGGGGGCGCGCGCCACCGGCGAGCTGGCGGGCACGTCCTACACCCTCCTGGTGACCGAGGACCGGGGAGGAGGGAGCGTGATCCTGCCCGGGCCGGAGGCCTCGGACCTGGCGCCCCAGGACTTCGGCTCCACGGTCGTGATCGGCCGCGCGCGGCGCGATCTGGGGAGCGCGTTCGTCAGCTTCCTGGCGACCGCCCGGGAGATCGACGGCGGCGGGCATAACCGGGTGTTCGGTCCGGACTTCCGCTGGCAGGCGACGCCGGCGGACGTGGTCCGGGCGCAGCTCCTGTGGAGCGACTCGCGGACGCCGGAGCGGCCGGAGCTGGCCTCCGAGTGGACGGGCCGGGATCTCAGCTCGCACGCCTTCTTCGGCACCTGGTCGCACTCCACGAGCACGTGGGACTGGGCCGCGGAGTACTACGACATCGGCGACGAGTTTCGGGCGGACGTCGGCTTCCTGCCCCAGGTCGGCGTACGGGACGGTTTCGCCGTGCTCGGCCGCAGCTTCTTCCCGGAGAAAGGATTCTTCCGCCGCTTCCGTCCCTTTGTCCGGTTCCGCGACGTCACGGACCAGGACGGGGACCTGGTCCTGCGCAGGATCGGCCCGGGGTTCAACTTCAACGCGCAGTGGAACAGCTTCTTCAATCTGGAGCACCGGACCGAGACCCAGCGGATCCGCGACCGCGAGTTCGAGTACGACTACTTCGCTTTCGAGCTCTTCATGTCCCCTTCGCTGGTCATCAACGACCTCGGCTTTTACGGCACTTTCGGCGAGGGGGTCGACGTCGTCGGCGCTCGCCCGGGCGAGGGGGCCACTCTGAACGTGACCGCCACGGTGCGGCCCACGGACCACCTCGCTCTCCGTTTCGACGGTAGCCGGCGCTGGCTCGACGTCGAACGCGAAGGGGGAGGGCTCGACGTGCGCCTGTTCACCGCCGACGTGGCGCGCCTCAAGGCGACCTACACCTTCAGCTCCCGCTCCTTCCTGCGCCTGATCGGAGAGAGAATCACCTTCGACGGGGATGGCGGGGCCGAGGACGAGTCGTTCGCCGGCTCCGCCCTGTTCGCCTATAAGATCAACTGGCAGACGGTGCTGTTCCTCGGCTACGGGGACGAGCGGGCCTTCTCGGTCGAGACGAACCAGCTCGAGCGCTCGGGGCGCGAGCTTTTCCTCAAGGTCTCGTACGCGTTCCAGCGGTGAGCTTTCCTGGAGGGATTCCCATGAGCGTACAGGAGCAGCTCCAGCCGGGCGAGGAGGTCCTCTACCAGGCGCACCTGAGCCGGATTTCGCTGATCCCCTGGATCGCGGCGCTCGTCCTGGTGCTGGCCGCCGGAGCGATCGTCTGGAGCCAGGCGGACCACGTCGCGGCGCTCGCCGTGTCCGGCGTCCTCGGGTTGGCGCTGCTGGCGGTGATCCTCGGCAAGTTGGCCATTTTCCGCTCGCACGAGTACGTGCTGACCAACCGGCGGATCATCAAGCAGACGGGGATCCTCACCGTTCGGTCCATGGACGCCCAGCTCGACAAGGTCAACAACGTCGAGCACCGCCAGTCGCTGTGGGGGCGGATCTTCGACATCGGCGACGTCGAGGTCGACACCGCCAGCGAGACCGGCACGACCCACTTCGTCAACATCTCCCGCCCGGTCGCTTTCAAGCGGGCGATCCTCGCCGCCTGCGACCAGTACCGCGCCGCCCGCTCCGGCGGCGCGGCGGCCTACGTGGCGCAGCCGCCGGGCGCGGAGCGCATGCGGCAGCTCAAGGCCCTCCTCGACGAAGGGCTGATCTCGGAGCCGGAGTACGAGGCCAAGCGGCGCAAGCTGCTGGAGGAGATCTGACGAAGCCTGCTACCATGTGGCGGTAATGCCTCGTAATCCGCTGTCTTCGCTGTCCATCCTCACCGATCTGGTCGACGATCTGCGGTCCGACGCCAAGCTCGGGGCGCAGATCGTCCACAGCGCCTACCTCCCGGGAGCCGAGGCCCGCTATGGCGAGCTCGATCCGCCGCTGCCCGAGCCTCTCTCGCGAGCGATCGCCACGAGCGGGGTTCCGCGGCTGTGGAGCCACCAGGTCGAGGGGATCGCGGCGGCGCGGCGCGGGGAGAACGTGCTGATCACGACCCCCACGGCGTCGGGCAAGTCGCTGGTCTTCCAGGTGCCGGCGCTGGAGGAGGCCCTCCGCGGCGGCCCGGGATACGGGCTCTTCCTCTTCCCGCTCAAGGCCCTGGGGCAGGACCAGCGCGGCAAATTCTGCCGGCTAGCCGAGATGGCCGGGCTCTCGCCCGAGCAGGCGGGGTGCGAGATCTACGACGGCGACACCCCTTCGGCGAAGCGGACGGCCATCCGCAAGAGCTTCCCGCGGGTCGTGGTCTCCAACCCCGACATGCTCCACCTGAGCGTGCTCGGCCACTGGACCAACTGGGGGCCGTTCCTCGCCGACCTGCGGTGGATCGTGCTCGACGAGCTGCACACCTACCGCGGCATCTTCGGCAGCCACTTCCACCATGTGCTGCAGCGCCTGCTGCGGCTCTGCCGCTCGGTGGGGGGCGATCCCGTGGTGATCGCCTCTTCGGCCACCGCGGCCAACGCGGCGGAGTTCGCCGAGACCCTGACGGGGCGCAGGTTCCACTGGATCACCGAGTCAGGGGCGCCGCGCGAGGGGCGGCACCTCCTTCTGTTCCGGCCGGAGGCGAGCCCCTACACGCTGGCGCTCCAGCTCTTCGTCCGGCTGGTGCGCGCCGGCCTCAAGACGATCGTCTTCACCAAGGCGCGCCGCATCACCGAGCTGCTCTACTCCTGGCTGCGGCGGGAGGACCCGGCGCTCGCGGCTAGGGTGGCGAGCTACCGCGCCGGCTTTCTCGCCGAGGAGCGGCGGCGGATCGAGAAGGCGCTGTTCGACGGCCGGCTGGAAGGGGTGATCTCCACCTCGGCCCTAGAGATGGGGATCGACGTCGGGGGGCTCGACGCCTGCATCCTGGTCGGCTATCCCGGCAGCATGATGGCCACCTGGCAGCGCTCCGGCCGGGTGGGGAGGACGGGCAAGGAATCGATCACCGCGATGGTGGCCCTGCCGGACGCGCTCGACCAGTACTTCCTGGACCACCCGGACGAGCTGCTGGAGCGCCCCTGCGAGCGGCTGATCGCCGATCCCGTGAACGATCCCGTGTCGCGCGCCCACCTGGTCTGCGCCGCGGCCGAGATGCCACTCTGTCGCGACGGCGACCGATCGTATCTCGACCGGCACGAGGAGCGGGTGGGCTCGCTGCTGCGGGACGGGCATCTCCTGGAGGCGCCCGAAACGGGCGACCTGTACTCGCTGCGGCGAAGGCCGCAAAGGCACGTCAACCTGCGGGGGACGGGGCAGCAGTTCGCCATTTTTTCTCAAGGGGGGGATCAAGGCCGGGGCGGCGCCATGATCGGCACGGTGGACGGGGTGCGCGTGCTCCACGAGTGCCATCCCGGGGCGGTCTACCTGCACGCCGGCCGGCAGTTCCTGGTCGAGGCGCTGGAGCGGGAGGAGCGCCGGGTCAAGGCGGCCGCGGCGGACCTCGACTACTTCACCTCGCCGCTGACCGAGAAGGAGACCGAGATCCTGGAGGTGCTGCGCGAGCGCACGGACGGCCCTCTGCGCGCCTGGCTCGGACGGCTCAAGGTGACCGAACGGGTGGTGGGCTTCGAGCGCAAGCGGATCCACGGCCAGGAGACGATCGACCAGCACCCGCTCGACCTGCCTCCCGTGGAGTTCGAGACCGTGGGGCTCTGGTGGGCGGCGCCGCGCGCCATCGAGGAGACGCTGCGCCGGCAGGGGGAGCACTTCATGGGGTCGCTCCACGCCTCCGAGCACGCCGCGATCTCGCTCTTCCCCCTGCTCGCCCTCTGCGACCGGGGAGACATCGGCGGCATCTCCTACTCCATCCATCCGCAGGTCGGCTGCGGCGCGGTGTTCGTCTACGACGGCCATCCGGGAGGGGTGGGGATCGCGGCGCGCGGCTTCGAGGACCTGACGGATCTGCTGCGCCGGGTGCTGCTGCTGGTCGAGGGGTGCCCGTGCGAGGAGGGGTGCCCGTCATGCATCCAGTCGCCCAAGTGCGGCAACGGCAACCGGCCGCTCCACAAGGCGGGCGCCGCCCGTTCCCTGCGGCTGCTCCTGGGGATAGAGGAGCCGGCGGTGGCGTGGGGGGAGCCGCAGGGGCTGGATCTGGCGCAGTCATTCCTCTCTCCCGCTCCTCCGGAGGAGGCCCTCACCCCCCAGCCCCCTCTCCCGTCACCGGGAGAGGGGGAGCAGGAAGCTGAAATTTTCCTTGGCGACCTCGACGTCGAGGCGCGCGACGTGGAAGCCTGGTTCATCCCGGGGCCGGAGATCGCGCCTTTCCGGGCGATCCGGGCTGCGGCGCCCGAGATCTCCGTGGAGCTGCCGCGCACGGTTCTCTTCGACCTGGAGACGATCCGCTCGGCCGCCGATGTCGGGGGGTGGCGCAAGGCGCACCGGATGGGGGTGGCGATCGGAGTCGTCTGCCACTTGGAGGAAGGGAGGTTCGAGGTCTTCCAGGAGGACGGGGTCCGTTCCCTGTGCGACGCGCTGCGCGGGGCGACTCTGGTGATCGGCTTCAACATCAAGCGGTTCGACTACCGCGTCCTCGCCGGCTACACCGGGGAGGACTACACCCGCCTGGTCCCCACGCTCGACCTGCTGGAGGACGTCTACGCGCGGCTGGGCTTCCGGGTCGGCATGGGGCACCTCGCCCAGGAGACGCTGGGAGTGGGCAAGTCCGCCGACGGGCTCCAGAGCCTCGAATGGGTGCGCCAAGGGAAGCTCGAGCTGGTCGAGGCGTACTGCCGCCGGGACGTCGAGATCCTGCGCGACCTCTATCTCCATGGCCGGCGCGAGGGGTGTCTGTTCTACCGCGACCGCAAGCGCGACCTGCGGCTCAAGCTCTGCGTCGACTGGTGAGGGGCTGGGCCTGCGAGGGCTGGCTCAAAAGCTCGTCGGCGCGGGTGGCGAGGAACTTGTATCCCTTGCGTGACGTCTCCCGGCGCAGGTCTTCCAGAAGGGGACGGCTGTTCTGCGGCTCTCCACGGCGGATCTCGGCCTCGGCCAGGGTGAGGGTCGCGTTCTGCTGGTGGAGCCAGAGGCCGAGGGCCTTCGCTTCGTTGCGGACGGTCGCAAGAGTCTGCCGGGCCTCCCCGAGACGGCCGTTCGCGCCCGCCACGGCGCCGCCTCCGGTGAGCACGGTCAGGCGCGCCCACCGGTTCTCGCTGCCGGCCATGAGGCTCAGCGCCTCGCGCATCGCCTGATCGGCCGGTCCGGCCTGCCCCTGGGCCAGCAGAGCCCGCGCCAGCGTCTCGCGGGCCAGCGCCTCCCACTCCCGCAGGCGCAGGTCGCGGAACCAGGCAGCGGCCCACCGCGCCTCGCGCTCCGCCCGCGCCGGATTGCCCTGGTCGAGCAGGATCTGGGCCATGGCGACGCGGCTCTCGGCGACCTGGTACCTGTCCTGGATCTCTTCGCGGAGGGTCAGCGCCAGCGCCTGCTTTTCGCGGGCTCCCTTCAGGTCCCCCTGGAGCCGCAGGACGAGAGACTGGCCGGAGAGGGCCTCCGCGCGCAGGTTCTTCTGCCCGGAGGCCTCGGCGACCCCGCTCAGCTCCCGGTAGGTCTCCCGGGCACGCTCGAGCTCGCCCTGGTCGATGAGCAGCCGGGCGAGCGCGTTCAACGCGAAGCCGGCCCCCAGGTTGTGGCCGGTCTGGCGAGAGAGGCGGAGCGCCTCTTCGGCATGTTTCTGCGCGGCGGAGATCCTGCCCAGGCTGCGCAGGATCTCCGCGAGGTTTACGCGGGCGCCGGCCTCTCCGTAGAGGGAGCCGAGCTTGTGGAAGGTCGCCAGGGTCTCCTCCAGAGTGCGGGCCGCGGCGGTGAGGTCGCCCTCGGCGTGCTGGAGGGCCGCGAGGGTGGCGAGAGCCCTGGCCTGCCCGTTCCGGTCGTTGATCTCCCGGGCGATCGTCACGGTCTCGCGAAGGAGATTCTTGGCCTTCTGGAAATTCCCGCGCTGCGCTTCCGTTTTCCCGAGGTGCTCCAGTACGAGGAACCGCCCGCGCTGGTTGCCGGTCTCGCGATGGATGGCCAGGGCCTGCTCGTCGAGCTGGATGGCCTCCGGGACCTCCCCTTGGTCCTTGCGCAGGCTGGCCATGTCGGCCAGGGTGTCGGCGATCCCCGCGCGGTCTCCCGCGGCGGCGAAGATGCGGCTGGCCTCCTGGATGCTCGCCAGCGCCTCGGCGGGCCGCCCGAGGATGCGCAGGACCTGGGCCCGGATCTGGCGCGCCCGCGCCACGAGCAGGCGGGCGCCCAGGGCCTCGCCCTTGGTGCTGGCGCGGGCCGCGGCCGCCTCGGCGCGCGGGTAGTCCGAAAGCGCGGTCGCCGCCTCAGCCTCGGCCAAGTCGATGCGGGGATCGTCGGCGAGGGGGGCCGGCAGCTTGCGCAGGGTGGCCAGAGTGCCGAGGGCCTCTTTGGCCTGGCCGGCCGCGGTCTGGGCGCGGGCGAGCCGGAGGCCGTGCTCGAGATCGTCCGGGAAGAAGGCCCACAGGCTCTTGTAGATCTCCACCGCCCGGCTCCAGTTCTTGCGGGTCTCCGCATGCTGCCCCTCGACCAGGAGCCGGTCCTCGCGGGGCAGGGACGCTGACAGCTCCAGGGCTTTCGCGGCCTCTTGCTCCGCCCGGGTGTCGTAGCCCAGGCTGGACCAGGCGGCGGCGAGGGCGGTGTGCGCCAGGGGGAAGCCCGGCTCCTCCTGGACCGTCCGCGACAGGAGGTCGCGCGCCGCCAGGGCGTCGAACGTGCGGAGGCGCTCCAGACCCTCGGCGTAGAGGCGCGCGGCCTCCAGGTCGGAAGGAAAGGAGGCGCGTGCGGAGACCGCCTCCTCGCGCGGTACCGCTCCAGCCCCCAGGGCCTGCCGCAGCTCCTGCCCGAGGTCGGCGACCATCTCGAAGAGCTCGGACTCGGTGCGGGTCCGGGTGGCGGCGGCCAGCGTCTCGCCGGTCGAGGTGTCCTGAAGGCGCAGGTCCACGCGGATCTTGCTCCCTGCCTCGTCCCCGAGCGCAAGGTAGGAGCCGAGGAGCACGACATCGCAGCCGAGGTTGCCGCGGATCTTCTTCAAGGTGGCGGGGGAGAGGTTCTCGACGTCCGCAAGGTCGAGGTCCATCTTCATCCGGGCGACGGCCTCTCCCGAGATGGTGTGGAGCTTTTCCCCGACCGACAGCTCGACCGTGAACATCTCGGCCAGAGCGGGCGCCAGCCAGGCCTGCGCCGTCCTCCCCGACAGGTTGCGGAACCCCAGGACCGCGACCGAGCGGCGGGGCGACGCAGCGGAAGAGGCAGGCGCGGTCTGTTCCGCCGTCCGCGCCTCGTCGGTGCCCGGTGTGAAGGCGCGGAAGAGGACGAGCATGGCGCCTGCGAGCAGGAGGAGGGCGGCCACCAGGCCCAGAGGGCGGGGCCAATGGAGCGGGCTGGAGGGGGACTCCTCGGGAAGGGGAGGAGGGGAGGAAGACGGAGCCTCCGAGGCCGGCGGGGGTTCCTGGGAGGCGGAGGGCTCCGGAGCCGCGTCCGCGGACGCCGCCTCCACCCGCCGCACGTCCGCCACGAAGCTGTATCCCTGCCCCGGCACGGTGACGATGAACCGATTGTCGCCCGCCTCCTCCCCCAGCGCCTTGCGCAGCCGGAAGATGTTCTGGGTCAGCGTCGCCTCGGTGATGAACGCGTTCGGCCAGACCGTCTGGATCAGGTCGTCCTTGTCGATCACCTGGCTGTGTCTCTCGATCAGCGCCAGCAGGGTGGAGAACGCTTTAGGAGTGAGCGGGACGGGCTCGCCGTCGCGCAGCAGGAGCCTCCTGGTGGTATCCAGGCGGAACGAACCGAACTCGTACAGGCTGTGGGTCTGCCCTGACATGGCCTAGTAAGAAATTCTCATGCGAGATGAGAGGCTTTTTGAGGACAAGCTCCCTCCGTTCGGGTACCTTGATCCTACGCGATAGGCGTTCAAGGTGCGGGTTGTTTACGTACAGTCCCGCCGGCCGGTTTTCCGGTGAGCTTGACCTCCCGCACCCCCCGACGTCCGGCTTCGCATCTTTTCTTTGTTTTATTTTATCTGCTTTTCTCGGAGGGAGCTAGGGAGGGCGGACGGCCCAGGGGTGACTCCCCTGGGCCGTCCTGTTTTGGGGAGGGTTCGAGCCCCTGGGCACGATCTTTGAATTGATGACTCTCTATGAGCAGACGTGGAACGCATATGACGCTGATCTTTGCCTGGACGATGATCCTGGCGCTCTCCCTGTCAGGTTGCACCGGTTTGGGACGGAGGCTCCTGGAGCCGGAGGTGCGGGTGATCGGGGTGGACGTCGGGGACATGGCGCTCGACTCGGCCGAGCTGGTCTTTGACTTCGAGGTGGACAACCCGAACGCCGTCGCGCTCGTGCTCGACCAGATCGGGTACCGGCTCCACATCAACGGCCGGCCATTCGCCGACGGCCGGCGCAACGAGCGGACCCAGATCGCCGCCAACGGAGAGAGCCGGGTGCAGTTGCCATTGGTGCTCCGCTACGCCGACGTCGCCCAGGTGATCAGGAGCCTGGGGGACAACCGGCGCCCCGACTACGAGCTGGAGGCCGACTTCCAGTTCGACGCCCCGGTCCTCGGCGCCGTGACGGTGCCGGTGCGCCGGCGTGGGCGAGTCCCCCTCGACCGCCTCCGGCTGCCCTGGTAGAGACGCCTGAGTTATCATCCGATCGAGTGAACGTTCCGGAGCCGCCGCGGCGGGTCTTCCGTGCCGACCGCGGCGACGCCGCGCGGAGGCTCGACCAGATCCTCGTCCGCCGCTTATCCGATCTCCCCGGCCTGTCGCGCACCCGCGTCCAGCAGTGGATCGGGGCCGGGCTCGTCCGGGTCAACGGCGCGCCGGCCGGCCGCGCGGCGGAGAAGCTCGGCCTGGGCGACGAGGTAGAGGTCCTGCTCTCCGAGGCTCCGCCGCAGCGCCCGGCCCCGTCTCCGATACCACAGGAGATCCCGCTCGCCATCCTCTACGAGGACGACCACCTGCTCGCCCTGAACAAGCCGCCGGGCGTGGTCGTCCATCCCACGTTCGGTCATTCCGCGGGGACGGTCCTCAACGCGCTCCTCTGGCATCTGAGGTCGCGCGGGGAAGAGTCCGCCCGCCCGGGCCTGGTGAGCCGGCTGGACAAGGGGACCTCCGGGGTCATGGTCGTGGCCAAGAGCGGAGAGATCCACGGCCGCCTCGCCCGCGCCGTGCGGTCGCGCAAAGTAGAGAAGGAGTACCTCGCCGTCGTCTACGGCAGGGCCGTGCCGCCGAAGGGGAGGATCGACCGCAAGATCCTGCCGGACCCGGTGGACCCCCGGAGGATGATCACCTCCCGCACGGAAGGGCGCGACAGCTCCACGCTGTACGAGAGGATCGCGGAGTCCGAGGGCGAGCGGGAAGGCCTGGCCCTGCTCCGCTGCCGCCTGCTGACCGGCCGGATGCACCAGATCCGGGTCCACCTGAAGTCGCAAGGGCTGCCCATCGTCGGCGATCCGGTCTACGGCGAGCCGCGCTGGAAAGGGCTCCATGACGCGGACCTCGCCGCCCTCTGCCGGGGCTTCCCCCGCCAGGCCCTCCACGCTTGGCGGCTGGCCTTTCCGCACCCCGTCACGGGAGAGCCGATGGAGGTGGTCGCCCCGGTGCCGGAGGATCTGCGGGAGCTGCTGGAGGCTGGTTTCAAACTCCAGGCCGCGCCGAGCGTATATTTCTCCGGGAGGACCGTTCCGTGAGGCGAAGACACCCCAAGCTGATCCTTCCGGCGGCGCTGTTGATCGCCGCCGGTCTGCTGCTGGCCGAGACCCGCGCTTCCACTCCGGCCCTGCCGCCCCTCACCTCCGAGGCGCACCGCGAGGCGCTGAAGCTGTTCGAGTACGACACCAAGGCGCCTCTCGATTTCCAGGAGGCTTCCGCGGAGGAGCGGGAAGGTGTCGTGATCCGCGATGTCTCCTACGCCAGCCCCAAGGGAGGACGGGTCACGGCCTACCTCGTGACGCCCAAGGGGAAAGGTCCTTTCCCAGGCGTCCTCTTCATGCACGGGATGCCCGGAGGGCGGAACAGGATGCTCTCCCGGGCGGTCCGCTACGCCCGCGCCGGCGCCGTGGGCCTGGCTATCGACGCGCCGTTCTCCCGCCGCAAGACCGAGGGGATTTCGCTCACCTTCACGGAGAAGGACCGCGACGACCAGATCCAGCTCATCGTCGACCTCCGGCGCGGCGTCGACCTGCTCGCCTCCCGGCCGGAGGTGGACCCCGCGCGGATCGCCTATGTCGGGGCGAGCTACGGGGGCGCCATGGGTGGCCTGCTGGCAGGCGTCGAAAAGCGGGTCAAGGCCTATGTCCTGGAGGTCGGCGATGGAGGGCTGATCTCGCACTTTTCCGGCGAGGACGACCACGGCGGCCCGCTCCAGAGCCGTCTGCCAAAGGAGCGGCGGGAGCGCTGGCTGGCGGCCATGGAGCCGATCGAGCCCACCCGCTGGATCGGCCGCGCCGCGCCCTCGGCGCTGCTCTTCCAGTCCGGCCGCCAGGACGACCTCGTCCCGCCGGCGGACGCCCGCCGCTATCACGAGGCGGGAAGCCAGCCGAAGACCGTGAAGTGGTACGACTCCGGGCACAGCCTGCCCGAGCAGGCGATCGAGGACCAGCTCGCCTGGCTGCGCGAGCGGATCGGGCTCGGAAGCTGATCACCCCTGCGGGTGATAGACCGATCCCTCCAGAGGCCGCGGTGTCTCCGCGGGCTCTCCAGGGTGGGGGAGGATCTGCCGCAGGTAGGGCTCGATGCCGCGCTCGGGGGTGTAGTTCTGGGGGTACCCGAGCGAGACCTCCTCGAAGCGGACGCCGTCGCGGTAGTGGGTGGCGCGGATGTGGAGGTGGCCGTAGATGACCGCCTCGGCGCGGAAGCGGAGGTGCCAGTCCTCGGTCCGGCGCGTGCCGCACCAGATGGAAAAGCGGGGGATGCGCGGCAGCACGGCGAGGTCCTGCCGCAGCGGAAAGTGATTGATCAGCACCAGCGGCGCCCGCTGGGCGGCCTCGATCAGGCGCGCCTCGGTCAGGTCGCAGCGGGCGGCGCACCAGGCCTGCTTCGACGGGTGCGGGTCGGCGTGGAGGAGCACCTCGTCGGAGCAGAGGAGGTTGTCCTCCGCCGCCCACTGGATGGCCTGATCCTGCGGGATCTCGTCCGGCCGGAAGCTGTAGTCGTAGAGCAGGAACAGTGGGGCCAGGAGGCAGCGCGGGCCGGCGCCCGGCCAGAGGACGTACGGGTCTTCTGGCGTAATCACGCCGTACTCGCGGCAGATCGAGACCAGGCGCTGATATTTGGCCTCCCCCCGGAGGTCATCGGCACGCGACGGGATCGTCCACAGGTCGTGGTTGCCCGGCACCCAGAGGACGCGCGCGAAGCGGCGTGTCAGCAGGGCGAGCGCGAAGCGCAGGTGCTCCTCGGTCTCCCCCACGTCGCCGGCCAGGATCAGCCAGTCGTAGGAATAAGGCCGCAGGGACTCCAGGGCCCGCCGGGTCACCTCGTAGCGGAGGTGCAGGTCCGCGATCGCGTAGAGCTTCATGAAATGGAAGTCAGTTCACCGACCCATCGTCGTCCGACGAGCCGGCGCCGGGTCCCTTGACGTACCCGGCATCGGCCAGGATCTCCCGCACCTCGGGAGAGAACGTCCTCTCCTCCTCGGGCTCCTGCTCTCCTCCCTCGCCGGGGAACACCAGCGCCTGCCGGGTCGTCCCCTCCTCCGTGAGGCTGACCTCCACGGCGGGATGGCGGATCGGCTCCATCGAATAGTCCGGGTGATAGACGACCCCGCCGCCGGAGGGGATGCCGTAGCCGCGGGCGTGCTCGCCCGCCTTGGACACGAGCTTGTGGAGATGCGTCCAGCCGGGCTCGTCGTGCGCGTCCACGATGAAGGGTACCAGCCGGAAGGTGTTGAACGACCCCTTGTCGTCCTCGGCCCTCACCCCGAGCTGCACCGCGCCGGCCGAGACGCCGATCAGCAGCGCCCCGGCGTAATACAGCTCCATGATCTTCTGATTCAGGCCGTTGTCCTCGAAGGCCTTCCAGCCGCGCCGGACGTCGCCGCCGGCGAGCAGGATCAGGTCGGCCTGTTCGAGGAACTCCCGGTCCTCCGACTCCAGGTGGGACGGGATCATGCGGGTCCTGTGAATCCCCGCCTCGTTCATGGCCGCGACGAACAGCTCGTAGAACTCGGGCGCGTCGCCGTTGGACGCCCCGATGTAGGCGGCCTGGATCTCCTTGCCCGCGGAGTCCTCCTCGATCAGTGCCCGAACGCGCGCGAGGAAGGAGCCCCCCTCCTCGCGCCAGAACAGGAGCTGGCTGTCGGCCAGCAGGAAGATCGGTTTGATGTTCGACATGAGTGCGTCACCTCTCGCCGCGCATTGTACCCCCAGGAGGTCTACGCCGGCTCCAGCCCGGCCAGCTTGCGGAACGGTTCCCGGAGCGGCTCGGGGATGCGGCAGGGGCGGCCGGAGGCGGATTCGATCCAGACGTGCTCGGTGGCTCCGGTGGCCAGCAGCTCGTCCTCTTTATAGACCTCGTAGGTGAAGCGGAGGCCGCGGCTCCCCAGGCGCTCGTTCCAGCAGACCACCCGCACGACGTCGCCGTAGCGCGCCGACCGGCGGTAGCGGACCTCCACGCCGGTCACCATCAGCAGGTAGCCCATCTTCTCGATGTCGGCATAGTGGTACCCGGAGGAGGCGCAGAGCCGGGTGCGGGCCAGCTCGAACCAGACCACGTAATTGGCGTGGTGGACCACCCCCATCTGGTCGGTCTCGGCGTAGCGCACCTCGACTTCGGTCGTGCTGCGGACGGGCTCGCTCATCTCGCGCTTCCTCTCCTGTCCCGGGGAGCTCCCGCGCGGCTGTGGCGCAGGACGGTCCACAGGATCTTATAGCCGGCGCGCAGGGTTCCCAGGACGGTGCCGGTGATCTTGGAGACTCCGACGCGGCGGCGGTAGGAGACCGGCACCTCCGTGGTTTTCAATCCATGGCGCAGCGCCTTGACCTGCATCTCGGCGGTCCAGCCGAAGTTGGGGTCTTCCATGCCGATCCGTTCCAGAGCCTCCCAGCGGATCGCGCGGAAGGGGCCGAGGTCGGTGAAGCGATGGCCGTAGAGAAGGCGGATCAGCAGGCACGCGACCAGGTTGCCGGCGCGCGCCTGGGGGAGGAGGGCTCCGGGCTCGCGCTCGCCCAGCACGCGCGATCCGATGACCAGGTCCGCCTCGCCGGACAGGATGGGCGCCACCAGGCGGGGGAGCTCGCCGGGGTAGTCCGAGTAGTCGGCATCTACGAAGACGACGATATCCGGGGGGCCGTTGCGGCGGAGGTAGTCGAGCCCGGACAGGCAGGCGCTCCCGTAGCCGCGGCGCAGCGCTTCGACGACGATCGCCCCTCCCTCCCGCGCCACGCGCGCGGTGCCGTCCTTCGATCCATTGTCGGCCACGACCACCCGGCGGATGGGTGGGCGGGGGAGGCCGGCGAGGACGAGAGGGAGGGAGCCCTCTTCGTTCAGCGCCGGGATCACCACGTCGACGGCCGGCTCGGCATTGGACACCGGGGGATCTTATGGCATGCTTCTCCTTCCGCCGGCCGCGACCGGCGCTCAGGATTTTTCTACCCGAGGTATATGGAATGAGACTGCGACTCTGGATCGCTTCGTTGGTTCTTGCGGCTCTCTCTGCGAGGGCTTCCGCTCAGACCTCTTCTACCGGGACCGCCGCTCCCGAAGCGGCCAAGCCGGCTTCGGCCGTTCCGGCGAGCGCGGAGTATCAACGCGTCGAGCTGCCCGGGGGGGAGGGCAAGCCGTTTCCCTACACGGTCGAGATCCCCAAGGACTGGCAGGTGCGGGAGGTCGAGGGCATGCCGGGCGTCTGGCTGGGACCCGCGGGGGTGGAGCCGCCGAACGATCCGCGGCTGATCTACGTCCGCATCAGCCTCGCGCGTGTGGACAACCCCGAGCAGGTGGTGACCAACATCAAGGCCAGCGACGCCAAGCAGGAGGCCTGGTCGGCCCCTCTCGTCGAGGTGCGCGAGGTCGGCGGCGTCAAGGGTGTGCTGGTACGGATGGACAGCGGCGCGGGCGAGGCGGCGCGCAGCACGCTGGCGCTCAAGCTCCCCCTGGAGGCCGGAGGTGTCGACTTCATGGCCACCGCGAAGCGGGACGAGTTCGAGAAGCTGCGGCCGACCTACGAGCGGGTCCTGCTCTCGGTGCGCCGCCGGTCCTGACGCCATGCCGATCGTCCCCTACCAGGGCCGCCTGCCGAAGCTCGGGGAGAGGGTCTTCCTGGCCCCGGGCGCGTATGTGACCGGCGACGTGGAGCTCGGGGACGACGTCTCGTTCTGGTTTCATACAGTGGCGCGCGGGGACGTCAACACCATCCGCATCGGCGCGCGCACCAACATTCAGGACGGCTCGGTGCTCCACGTGAACCATGGCACCCATCCGCTGGTGATCGGGGCGGGCGTGGTCGTGGGCCACCACGCGGTCGTCCACGGGTGCACGATCGAGGACGGAGCGCTGATCGGCATCGGCGCCCGGGTGCTCGACGGCGCGGTGGTCGAAACCGGAGCGCAGATCGGCGCGGGGGCCGTGGTCGCGCCGGGGCACCGCATCCCGGCGGGTCATCTGGCCCTGGGCATCCCGGCGCGGGTGGTCCGCCCGCTGACCGCCGGAGAGGCGCGGAGGATCGCCGAGACGTGCGATCGCTACGCGGAGCTGAAGGAGCACTATCGCGGGGTCCTACCGCAGGAATAATCGAGGGTATGGAGACAGACGAGACTCGTGGAGGGGGTCTGGCGCGCCGTGGCGCGGGAACCTTGAGGAAAGAGGACACCGGCCAGAGGGTCCGGCTGCAGGCCTGGATCCACAGGCGCCGCGACCACGGCGGCGTGGTGTTCCTGAGCCTGCGGGACCGCAGCGGCATCGTCCAGGTGGTGGTCCATCCGGAGGACCATCCCGAGGTCGGCCGGACGCTGGAGCCCGCGCGCTCCGAGTGGGTCGTCGAGGTCGAGGGGACGGTGGCCCTGCGCGCGCCCGAGAACGTCAATCGCGACCTCCCGACCGGAGAGGTCGAGGTCATGGCGGAGCGCGCCGCGATCCTTTCCCGCTCCGAGCCGCTCCCCTTCCAGCTCGACAGCCGGACCGAGGCCGCCGAAGAGACCCGGCTGCGCTACCGCTACCTCGACCTGCGGCGGAGCGAGCTGCAGAAGAACTTCCTGCTCCGCGACCACGTGACCCTGGAGATCCGCAACTACTTCCACGAGCACGGGTTCATCGACGTGGAGACGCCGATCCTCACCCGCTCGACGCCCGAGGGGGCGCGCGACTACCTGGTCCCCTCGCGGGTGCGCCGCGGGAGCTTCTACGCCCTGCCGCAGTCGCCGCAGCTCTTCAAACAGATCCTGATGGTGTCCGGCTTCGAGCGCTACGTGCAGATCGCCCGCTGTTTCCGCGACGAAGACCTGCGCGCCGACCGCCAGCCCGAGTTCACCCAGGTGGACCTGGAGATGTCCTTCCCCACGGAGGAGGACGTGTTCGCGCTGATCGAGGGGCTGTTCGCGCGCATCTTCCCCCTGGGGGGCATCGAGCTGCCGGTCCCTTTCCCGCGCATGCGCTACGCCGAGGCCATGGCGCGCTACGGCAGCGACCGGCCGGACCTGCGCTTCGGCCTGGAGATCGCGGACCTGTCGGACCGCCTGAAGGAGAGCGGCTTCCGCGCCTTCCAGGAAACGGTCGCCTCGGGTGGGGTGGTGCGCGGCTTCGCCGTGCCCAGCGCCGCCGAAGCCAGCCGCAAGCAGGTGGACGGCTGGTCAGAGATCGCCCGCCGCAGTGGCGCGGCCGGCGTGCTCACCCTGCGGCGCAAGGGGGGCGAGCTGGCCTTCCAGGTGAAGAACGCCCTCACCCAGGCGGAGCTGGAGGGGGCGTCCGAGGCCCTCGGCCTCGAAGAGGGGGGCTTGGCCCTGATCATCGCCGCGCCGGAGAAGATCGCGGCGCCGGCCCTGGGCGCGCTGCGCCTGGAGCTGGCCAAAACGTACGATCTCATCCCGAAGGGGAAGCACGCCTTTCTCTGGGTCACCGAGTTCCCTGTCTTCGAGTGGGACGAGGAGGCGGGGCGCTGGTTCGCCATGCACCACCCCTTCACCAGCCCCGACCCGCGCGACCTCGACCGCCTGGAGTCCGATCCGGGCTCGGTCCGCGCCCGCGCCTACGACGTGGTCTTCGACGGCCTGGAGCTCGGCGGCGGCTCGATCCGCATGCACGATCCCGAGATACAGAGCCGGGTCTTTCAGGTTCTCGGCATCTCCCCTGAGGAGGCGCGGGAGCGCTTCGGCTTCTTCCTGGAAGCGTTGCGCTACGGCGCGCCTCCTCACGGCGGCATCGCCCTGGGGCTGGACCGCCTGGTGATGGTCCTGGCCGGCGCCGCGTCGCTGCGCGAGGTCATCGCCTTCCCCAAGACCGCCTCGGCCACCGACCTGATGACCGACGCCCCCTCGGAAGTCGACCCCCGGCAGCTCGCGGAGTTGGGGATCGCGGTTGTCAGGGAGGACGGAAAGAAAGAGACCTAGAGATACACCCCCAGTTCGCTGGCGAGATTTCTCGCGGGAGGTGCCTGCGGGCGCGTGATGAGGTAAACTAGTGCGCGGCGGAGGGTACGCGATGGGAATCCGGCACGCACGGCGGCTTGAATCTGTGGACTACAGCCTCTCCACTCCTGAGGAATATCGGGAGGCGATCGGCGCTGCGCTCAACAACGAGAGCCTGCGGGGTGCGCAACGAATTGCCGCGGAGGGCCACGCGCGGTTTCCAGAGGATTCGGAGCTGGCGCGACTCAACCGCCTCCTGACCCTTCGACCTGCCCGCAACGTCTCCGGACCTCGCTCTCCCGATCGGACTCAGGCGTTCCAGTGGCTGGACGAGCATAGAGAGGCGTACCGGGGACAGTGGATTGCACTCGGGGACAAGGGCCTGCTGGCAGCCTCTCCCGACTTCAATGAGCTCTATCGCACGCTGGAGGCCAGCGCTCCGGACGTTCTTCCTCTCGTCCTGCATCTTGACTGACCCAGTCCTGTTCGCGCGGGGCGGAGCCACCTTCGCCACGGGAGTGGCGCGCTTTCGGGACAACCTGGATCGTAGCTTCGAGGAGACGGACGCCCGCATCTATGTGCAGGTTCTCCCCGGCGATCTGCCCTTTCCGGTGGAAGCGATGGTGGACACCGCCGCGCCTTGGTGTATTTTCTCCCCGTTGATCGGTGAGAGGTTGCGGCCTCACCTGGATATCCTGAGAGAACCTGTGTTCCTGCACACCCGGCTGGGACGATTCCGAGGTGCTCTCTATCGGGGAAGTGTGAAGATCCCGGCGGACGAAGGGATTCCTCTGGAAGTGGACGCGGTCATGTTCCTCTGCGAGGACTGGCCTGGGGGGAACTTCGTCGGATATCAGGGATTCCTCCAGAACATCCGTTTTGCCGTCGATCCCCACCGCAACCGGTTTTACTTCGCGTCCCTATGACCGATCTCTCATACCACGCCCTCTCCCTTCGCCACCCTTCTGGCTCCACCCCGGTGCTGGTGGGGGAGGACGCGCTCGGCTCCGTGCGCGAGCGCCTCGCGGAGTGGCTGCGAGGACGGACGGCGTTCGTCGTCACCACGCCGCGGGTGCGGGCGCTCCACGGTGAGCGCCTGGAGCCGTTGCGCGAGGCCGCCGCCAAGTGGGTGGTGCTGGAGGTGGAGGAGGGGGAGCCGGCGAAGACGGTCGGCTCGGCCGAGCGCCTGTGGAACGAGATGCTGCTCGCCGGCGGCAAGCGCGACAGCCGGCTGATCGCCTTCGGCGGCGGCAGCGTCGGCGACCTCGGCGGGTTCGCGGCCGGCTGCTTCCTGCGCGGCATCGGCTTCGTGCAGGTGCCGACCACTCTGCTGGCCCAGGTTGACGCCGCGATCGGCGGCAAAACCGCGGTGGACCTGCCGGGCGGCAAGAACACGGTCGGGCTCTTCTATCACCCCGAGATGGTGGTCTGCGACACCGCGGTCCTGCCGACCCTGCCGCGGGAGGAGCTGCGCTCCGGCCTCGTCGAGGTGATCAAGATGGCGGCGCTCCTCGATCCCGGTCTCTTCGACCGGGTGGAGGAACGCCTGGAGGTGCTCCTCCAGGGCGATCCCACGCTCCTCGGACCCGTCGTGGCCGCGGCGGCGGCGGCCAAGATCGGAGTGGTCGAGCGCGATCCCACGGAGCAGGGGGACCGCCGGCTCCTCAACTTCGGCCACACCCTGGGGCACGCCATCGAGACCGCCTGCGGCTACGGCGGGCTGCGCCACGGCGAGGGGGTCGGCTACGGCATCCTCTTCGCGCTCCGGCTGGCGGTCCGGCGCGGACTCGATCCCGCGGTGGCGGAGCGCATCCGCGCGCTGCTCGTCCGCTTCGGGCTGCCGCCGCTGCCGGCACTCGATCCCGCGGAGCTGATCTCCCACATGGCGCGGGACAAGAAGGCGCGGGAGAGCGGGCTGGTGTGGGTGCTCCCCTCGGCGATGGGGGAGGGAAGGATGGTCTCCGACGTGAGCCCCGGAGAGGTCGAAACCGAGCTGCGGTCTTTCTTGCGCGATCCCTTCTCTACCGACATCTCCAATCGGCTATAATCGGGCAAACAGAGCCCGAACCTCGATGCCGAACCGTCGAACCCTCCTGCGCCGCCTGAAGCTGCGCCACGTTCTTCTCGTCGTCCTGCTGCTCTCGGGCATCATCCCGCTGGCGATCAGCAGCGTCATGGTGATCCCGCAGAGCCAGCAGGTCCTGCGCGACGCGGAGCGGGACAACCTCGTGCGCCGGGCGGGCGCGCTCTCGGGCGAGGTCGACGGCTACCTGGCGGGCTTCCGCCAGCGCCTCGCCCAGCTCGGGAGCGGCCTGCTGCTGGCCCCGGGCTCTCCGGACCTCGCCGGGCGGCTGCGCGAGCCGTGGGTGAGCGCCTACCTCCAGGGGAACGGAGCGCAGGACGACCACGGGAAGTCCATGCTCGCGCTGCGGGTGCTCGACCTCCAGGGGTCCGGTCCGCTCATCCGCGGCGGAGATCTGACGCCGCAAGGCATGGCCGCGCTGAACGCGGTGTTCCGGCAGGCGGGCGGCACAGGGAAGGTCGCCCGCCAGTTCGTCGACGTGGGACCCGGCCGCACGCCACTGGTGGCGCTGGCGGTGCCGGTCTCCACCGCCGCCGGCGAGGCGCCGCAGCTCATCGTCGAGGCGCTGGTCGAGCTGGAGCCCATGACCGCCCTGCAGGGCGAGGCGGGCCAGGGCGTCGGCGCCTTCCTGCTGGACCGGCAGGGCAAGCTCCTCTGGTGGGACGGCGGCGACGCCACCATGAAGGACGGCCTGCTGCGGTCCGAGATCCTGCGGTCGTTCCTGCAGGTGCCGGGCAGCCTGACGCAGGAGTACGTCCTGCCGACTCAGAAGGGTCCGCAGGAGGTCATCGCACAGGTGTCCGCGATTGAGGAGGGGGGCTGGGTGCTGGTCGTCCAGAAGCCGCGCGCCGCCGCCTTCGCGGCCGTGGACCGGATGATCTTCAACCTGATCCTCTCCTCCCTTTCCCTGATCGCGCTCGCCCTGCCCCTGGCGTTCCTGGCGGCGCGATGGGTGAGCCGGCCCATCCAGCTCCTCACCGAGACCACGCACGAGATCGCCGCCGGCAAGTTCGGCGGGCGGGTGGACGTGAAGGGACTCTCCTTCGAGCTCGCCGACTTGGCTGAGGACTTCAACCAGATGAGCGGCCACGTCGAGCGCTACGTGCAGCAGCTCCGGCAGGCGGCGCAGGCGAACCGCGATCTGTTCATCGGCTCGCTGCGCGCCTTCGTCGCGTCGATCGACGCCAAGGACCCCTACACCCGCGGCCACTCCGAGCGGGTGGCGGCGATGAGCCGGGTCATCGCCCGCCACCTCGGTCTCCCCGAGGACGTGCAGCACAAGATCTGGATCGGCGCGCTGCTCCACGACGTGGGCAAGATCGGCGTCGAGGACCGGGTCCTCCTCAAGGCGGGCAAGCTCTCGGACGAGGAGTTCGAGCTGATGAAGGCGCACACCGTGATCGGCGCCGAGATCATGTCCCAGATCGACCAGCTCAAGGAGATGGTCCCCGCTATCCGGTCGCACCACGAAGCGTGGAACGGCAGGGGCTATCCCGATGGCCTCAAGGGAGAGCAGATCCCCCTCTTCGCCCGCATCGTGGGGGTGGCCGACACGTTCGACGCGATCACCACCAACCGCCCCTATCAGAAGGCCTATAGCCTGCAGTTCGCGGTGGAGACCATCACGCGGCTCACCGGCAGCCGCTTCGACGCCAAGATCGTCACCGCGTTCCTGCGCGCCTTCGAGGCCGGCGACATCCGCGCCGCGGCCGAGGCGCTCGGCGGGCGCTTCGAGGAAGAGGTCCAGGAGCCGGCGCGGGTGGCGGCGCCGCGCTAGAACGGGAGCCCGATGTTCCAATACGTCCTCGCGAACCTTCTGGCCAACAACGATCAGGCGCTCGGCGCCCTCTTCCTGGACGACAACGGCGAGACCGTCGACCTCGCCTGCGCCGAGTACAGCCCCTACCAGATGCGGGTGATCGGCGCCTACCTCGGCATCTACCTGCGCCAGGTCGAGAAGATCCTCACCGGCAACGAGCTGGGCGAGCCGCGCCTGGTCCACATCGAGAAGCGCGACGTCCACATCTACGCCATGCCCCTGCCGGACGGCTATTACCTGGTGCTCGTCCAGCGCAACCCCGCCCTCGTGGCCCGCGCCCGCGCCACCATGACGGACGCCGCCCAGCAGCTCACCCGCGAGCTGTTCCACGACTAGTCGGGGGGGCTGCCGGCCCCTTCCGGTATCATGGCTCCGTTATGGCTGATAACGAGAAGAAGATCGACATCCTCGAGCTCGCGCCGGAGATCCGCCTCGAAGAGGAGGAGCAGGAGCAGTCCAGCTTCTGGAAGAAGATGAAGCGCGGGCTCTTCATGACCCATACCGAAATCATCGAGAAGATGAGCTCGGCCATGCAGGGCAAGACCACGATCGACGAGAGGACCTACGAGTACCTGGAGGAGATCCTGATCGGGGCGGACCTGGGGGTCGAGACCACGCTCGATCTCGTGGAGCGGGTGCGCAAGAACGCCCTCAAGGAGCAGGTGGGGAGCCCCCAGCGCCTGCGCAAGATGCTGGCGGACGAGGTCGCCGAGCTCCTCCGCGACGCGCCCACGCCGCGCCGCTTCGGCCGCGGCCCCATGATCACCCTGGTGGTGGGGGTCAACGGCGTGGGCAAGACCACGTCGATCGCCAAGCTGGTGAAGCGGCACCAGCAGCAGGGGGACCGGGTGCTGCTCGCCGCCGCCGACACCTTCCGCGCCGCGGCCATTGAGCAACTCGCGCTCTGGGGCGAGCGGCTGGGGGTTGAGGTGGTCCGCCAGGGCCAGGGGGCCGACCCGGGCGCCGTGGTCTACGACGCCATCCACGCCGCCAAGGCGCGCGGGATCGAGAACCTGCTGGTGGACACGGCGGGTCGCCTCCACACCAAGGACCACCTGATGGCCGAGCTGAGCAAGATCCGGCGGGTCATCGACCGCGAAGCCCCCGACTGGCAGAAGCGGACGATCCTGGTGCTCGACGCCACCACCGGGCAGAACGCTCTGTCCCAGGCCCGCACCTTCAGCCAGGTGGTGCCCATCGATGGCGTGCTGCTGGCCAAGCTCGACGGCACGGCCAAGGGCGGCATGGCCGTGGCGGTGGCCAAGGAGCTGCGCCTGCCGGTGCTCTACCTCGGCGTCGGCGAGAAGGCCGACGACCTGGTGGATTTCCGCCCGCGGGAGTTCGCCTCTGCCCTCCTCGGCTGAG
>DASVEF010000101.1:0-5581 GCA_036380715.1 Thermoanaerobaculia bacterium
CGTTGACGCCCGTCACGATGTGGCCGGGCGGGCAGACGTGCATGTTGTTGCGGACGGTCGGCGGATTGTTCCCGTCGACGATCTCACCGGCCCATGCAGCTCCGGCGCAACTCAAAAACACAACCATCGACAGGAAGGCAACAGCGGAAGGGTGGCGATCGCTCATGACATGTCTCCTTGGGATGTCACCCCATGAGGCGACAGTGGCCCGGTGGAGACAACAGAGCGGCCGCCGTTCATGGCGCCACGGTAGCGAGCGGCTTACCCTTTGATCACGCCGACCGGCACGAGCCGCGCCACTCTTCGCGCCAGGCCCGCGTCGTGGACGACTGAGACGACGCGGTCCACGTCCTTGTAGGCGTGCGGGGCCTCCTCGGCGAGCTCGCCGGTGGAGGCGCGGACCACGATGCCCAGCGATTCCAGGTCCTTGCGCACATCGTTCCCGGTCTTGACCTTCTTCGCCGCGGTCCGGCTCATGGCGCGGCCGGCGCCGTGGCAGGTGCTGCCGAAGGAGAGGTCGAACCCCTCGTCGGTTCCCACCAGCACGTAGGACGCGGTCCCCATGCTGCCCGGGATGAGCACCGGCTGGCCGACGCCGCGGTAGGCGCGCGGCGTCTCCGGATGCGTCGGCCCGAACGCCCGCGTGGCCCCCTTGCGGTGGACCACCAGCTTGCGCTTGCCGTGCTGCTCCAGCTTGGCCATGTTGTGGGCCACGTCGTAGACCAGGCGCAGGCGGCCGGAGTCTCCCAGGGCGCGCTGGAACACCCGCCGGGCCGCGTGGGTGATGGCCTGGCGATTGGCGAAGGCGTAGTTGGCGGCGGCGCACATGGCCGCGAAGTAGGCCTTCCCCTCCGGAGAGGAGAACGGCGCGCAGGCGAGCTCGCGGTCCGGCAGCTTGATGCCGTGGCGGGCCATCACCGCGTCCATCGCACGCACATAGTCGGTGCAGACCTGGTGGCCAAAGCCGCGCGAGCCGGTGTGGATCAGGATCGTGAGCTGCCCTTCCCACAACCCGAGCGCCCGCGTCGCTTTCTCATCGAAGACGCGCTCGACCCGCTGCACCTCGACGAAGTGGTTGCCCGAGCCGATCGTGCCGAGCTGCCCGCGGCCACGCTCGCGGGCGCGCGCCGAGATCTTGTCCGGATTGGCGCCGGGAAGATTGCCGCCGCCCTCGGTGTGCTCCAGATCCTCGGGCTCGGCGAGCCCCTCCTCCAGGAGATAGCGGCAGCCTTCGGCGAGGACGCGGTCCAGGTCGTCAACACCCAGCTTCTTATCGCTTCCGCGGCCGGTGCCGGACGGGATGCTCCGGCTGAGGTCGTGGACGAGCGGCTCGATGCGGTGGCGGACCTCCGCCACCCGGAGGTCGGAGGCGAGCAGGCGGACGCCGCAGTTGATGTCGTATCCCACGCCGCCCGGAGAGATGATGCCGTCCTCGGCCCGGAAGGCGGCCACGCCGCCCACCGGAAAGCCATAGCCCTCGTGCGCGTCGGGCATGGCGTGGGCATAGCCGGTGATCCCGGGCAGGGTCGCCACATTGACGAGCTGGTCGAGCGTACGGTCGGTCACCGCCTTCTGCCACAGCGCCTCGTCGGCCCAGACGCGGGCCGGCACGTTCATGTCCGCCCGCGCCGATTTGGGGATCTCCACCAGGGTCGGGCTCAGGCGCTTGGCGGGATAGCGGGACGTCGCGATCGTCATACGTCGAAGATTACCTCCGCTCGCAGGCCGTCCGCACCCTCCGCCACGCGCAGGCCGTGGAAGGTCGCGGCCTTGACCAGGGACGGCGGGAGGTCCACGGACACGCCGCGGGCGCGGGCCGCGAGATGCGTGGCGGACGCTTCCAGCATTTCGAATTCGACCGGAATCCAGAGCCCGGTCTCGGCGATGTAGAGGATCTCGTTGAGCCAGTCGACCAGGAGCGCCTCCCGGTCGTGAGAGCCGACCTCCAGCGTCCTCGGCTCCCCCTCCGGCGCGGCCGGCGCGCCGCGCAGCAGGAGGTCCGCCAGAGCCCGCCCCGCCTCCGCGGCAAGCTCCGCGAAGCTCCCGCCCCCCACTTGGAGCTGCACCTCGGACGTGTGGTCCACCCACCGGTGCCAGGCGCTGGACGGCTGTGAAATCTGTAGGTCCGAAGTCCGTAGATCCGGCTGGCTCACGCTCACCCACCTCCAGGGCCATCCTACTCCTTCCGGAGAGTTTCGGCAGCCGTCTGGGCGAGGCGAGCCCGGCCTCACGGCCGCTCGAATCGACGGCTTGTGGTTGAAGATGTCGTGGGGGTCCCACTCCGCCTTCGCCCTCTGCAGCCGGGGGTAGTTCTCCTTGTAGTCGCGGTCGCTGCCGGCGTTCTGCACCGTCAGGATCACCTGCCCGGCGGCCTGGCGCGTCAGGTGAAGCAGTGCGAACAGGCTGGAGTAGCGGCTTTCCGGCTGGCTGTTCTCCTCGAAAAAGCGGCCGTAGTTCTCGAGTACCTGGAAGAAGAGGTCCGGATGTTAGGGAGCGGCCCGGAATACTCGTTCCAATCTAAACGGTTGACACTCTCAGATTCCTTGCCGAAGCCTCTATTGCCAGAACGATAGCAAACTCTCCCAGCGTCGCCGCCTGCAGCCTCGGAGCGACCTCGAGAAGGAAGCTGCGCCGCACCATGATCAGGGGATCCAGACACAAGGGATCGTTCCTGGACGGGAACTTCTCGAAGATCAGTGCGAGCGAGGTATCAGATCGGAATCTTGGGGCTTCGCGCAGCAGCAAGTCATGGTCCTTGAAGGCTGGGCTCCGGTTGCCCATGACGACCAGGTCCATAGCTTCACGCCTTGCCAGTGACAACACCTGTCCAAGATCGAATGGACCATCGATTCCTATGACCATCATGGTGGGAAAGCTCTCCGGGTCGATTCTCGCGGCCATGGTTGGACTCCTTTGCCTCTGTCCTGATTCCATCATTAGTCCGCACACGGGGCATCTCGCAACATGGGCCGCGATCTGCTCCGCAGTCAATCCCTTGCCCAGGTTAATCGTCATCCAGTCGCACAACCCCTCAACGCTCTCGCGTGCCTTCACAGCAGCTCCCATCCTGGTTTCAAGATATTGCACCATGCCTCTCGTCCGCGATGAAAAGAGACTCCACCAAAGTCCCCGCAGAGCCTCGAGCAATTGCTCGGAAGTGGCTATACGCAGGTCCATGGCTCGCGGCAAGGACACCTCTGACAGTGCAGGCAGGGCACCGTGTTCATCGGCGATAAAAAACGTACGGTCATGCAGTCCAGAATCAATGATGTGACGAATCTCCTGCCTCACGGAGGCCGAAGGCACTCTTCCATCAACGATGATCAGAGGTGCAATTGTCGACAGAGCCCTCACCGCTTGTTGCCAATTCGCTCGCACGCGATACTCACTCTCGTGAATCTCGTCTCCGAGAATAGCTCCCGCTTCGAAGGACTGGAGCATGTGCACGACTTTCAAGGGTGCGACTGCAATCTGCAGCTCAGATGCAAACGAAAACCCACTTGCCCGAGACGCCGCGAGATACAGAATGGCGGGAGGCAAACACGCGCCATTCAGCGCGACAAGAGAAATCCCAATTAGAAGCAAGGGAGGAATGGGTGGAACCCATGAAGGCGCCAACTGCTGAAACAGCGCATTCATCAGACCGACCACGCCGCCGATCAGCAGCAAAGCCTTCGGCCCGCGCAACGTAACGCGTGTCATCTCCCGCACGGCTCTCCACAGCGGTCCGCCATGAGTCTTGATCGTCGTCACCACTTGGACGCCGAAAATCAGCAGGAAGAGCCCGCCCGCGATGTCAAGAATACTTGAGCTGGTCATGTGTATAAAGTAAACAGCAAAGGCGGCGGGGCACGGAGGGGCGCGCGCCTTTCCGTGCCCCGCTCGTCATCAGATCTGTGCGGCGGTGTTCGAGGCGTACTCGATCAACAGGTCCGCATCGCCGTCCGGGATCGACTTGCCGCGTTGCGCCTGCACCTTCTGGACGAAAGCGTTCAGCTCACCTAGCGCCGCCTGGCGGTTGCTGCGAGCAATCGCGGCCTCCGCGGCCCGCAAGCTCGTGAGGAGCGCCGTCTGCTGCCCCGGCGGCAGGCCGAGGCTCTGCACGAGCACGGCCAGCGCACCGGCGGTATCGAGGCAACCGTCCGCGTTGGCGTCCAGGCCGCTCGCGTCCTCCGCCGGGCAGAGATCCACCCCGTCGGGAACCGCATCGCCGTCGCCATCCGGCCGCGCGACGAGGGCGGCGTCCACGCTGGCCAGGCCGCCGAAGACGTTCTGCCCTTCGTAGGTCACGAAATGCAGGTGAGGATTGGGGGCCCCCACGTCCGCGACGCGGCCGAGCCAGGTCCCCGTCTGTACGGCCTGGCCGGGCCGCACGCGGATGTGATCCATGTGCAGGTAGCCGCTCCACCAGGTCACGCCGTTCGTCTGATGCTCGATGAGGACCTGCCCTTCACTGCCCCGCGGATCGGCGTTCAGGCTCCCCCCGTAAGTCGCCGCCACGACCCCGGGAGCGGCGGCGTAGACCGGCCGGCCGTCGTCGGCGTCGAACACCGGGCTGTTGAGGTTCGCGTCCCAGGCGTAGCGGTCGTCGGCGCCGCCGACGCCGTTGCCCGCGTGGGACGCCCCCTGATGCTGGTTGAAGCACCACTTCCCCGCCGCGGCCAGAGGCGGGCAGTCGGCGTCCGCCGTCACCACGCCGAGATCGCCGGCCACCGGCGAAAGCACCGACCGTCCGGGGGTGACGCGGATGTAGTCGTAGTCGATATACGACCCGGCGGCCAGGAACCAGCTCAGGCCCGTGACCACGACCCGCTGATCCAGGTTGTCGAGGGCCGCGCCGAGATCCCTCTGCCACTCCAGGGTCCAGTTCGTCCCGTCGTCGCTCCAGAAAGCGGTGAGGAGACCGCCCTCGCGCCGCAGACGGAACCAGTGGGTGCTGTCGGTGGCCTCGGGCGGATTGAGCGTCCGGGACGGCGGAGATTCCAGATAAACCCGACTGCTCAGGGTGGAGCCGGTCTTCTGGACCAGTTGCAGATAGATGGCGTTGAACGGGTTCACGTCCCGCCCGCGCACGAAGTTGGCGTAGTACGTGCCCGGTCCGCCGTCGCCGAAGTAGACGCGGATCTCGACGTGGCGCCCGTTGGCGAAGGGCATGTGGTAGGAGACCTTGGTCTCGAACGTCCAGTGCGTGCCGCCGAAAGGACGGTGCAGCTCGAGGCCGGGATCGTGGTCGCAGCAGCTATGGTAGCCGAAGGTCTTCTGATAGCCGTTGATATAGCCGTCGCCGTGGGTCATCGGGTGGAGGATGTAGCGCAGATGGCCGGAGGACGCGGTCAGCGACCAATCGTTGGCCGGCGACGTGAAACCGTAGAACCGCGGTCCGGTGAAGGTGACGACGGACCATTCGGGGTCCAGCGTCGGAGAGGCGAAGTCCTCATCGAATCCCTGCGCCGCGGCGTCGCCTGCGGCGAGCAAAAGGACGAGGGTTGTAAGGAGAGTCCCGAGGAGGTGCCGCGGGACCGGGAAGCGGGGCTGCGATGTGTTCTTGGACATGGGACCTCCGAGTTGGAGTTGGTTCTCG
>DASVEF010000102.1:0-35400 GCA_036380715.1 Thermoanaerobaculia bacterium
CCCTCTTCCCATTATGGGAACTATCATTCCCAATATGGGAATGGGATCGGCGCCTGGCACGAGACTGGCCGATGCTCTCTTCTCTCCTGTCCAGCAGCGCGTGCTCGCCCTGCTCTTCGGCCAGCCGGAACGGAGCTTTCGCAGCACCGAGCTCATCGCGCTGGCAGACTCCGGCACCGGCGCGGCGCATCGCCAACTGGTTCGCCTTGCCGAGAGCGGGCTGGTCACGGTGACGCGAGTGGGCAATCAGAAGCACTACCAAGCCAACCGCGATTCGCCGGTCTTCGCCGAGCTGCACGGCTTGGTGGTGAAGTCGTCGGCCCGCTGGAAAAGGCCTTGGCGCCCCTCAGGGAACGCATCCATGCGGCCTTTATATATGGCTCGGTCGCCAAAGGGACGGACACGGCCCAGAGCGACATCGACCTGATGGTGATCGGCGACGATCTGGCCTATCCGGATCTCTACAACGCCCTCCAGGAGGCCGAAGCGACCTTGCAGCGCCCGGTCCACGTCAGCTTGGCGACCGCGGCCGAGTGGAAGCGCAAGCTGGCCGCGGGCAACCCATTCATCACCAAGGTCCAGGCCCAACCCAAGATCCCGGTGATCGGATCGACAGATGACCTCGCCTGAGTTCGAGCACCTCGTTCGCATCGGCAAGCTCCAGGAGGAGCCGAGGGCTCAGGCGGAAATCGATGGGCTGGTTCGCTCCGCACGAAGCCAGCTCACGGACGCCGGACATCCGGCCCTGGCTTTGGAGAGCCGATTCGACCTGGCCTACAACGCGGCCCACGCGCTGGCGCTCGCGGCGCTGCGCTGGAGGGGCTACCGCTCGGATAACCGGTACATCGCCTTCCAGGCGCTGCCCCATACTCTCGGACTAGGCCCTGAAGTCTGGCGGGTCCTTGCCACCTGCCACCAACGCTGCAATACGCTTGAGTACGAAGGGTGTACGAGACGCGCAGGAATGGGTACGGATATACCTTCCTTAACGGTTTGTTGTGCTCAACTTGACGTCCAAGTCGCGCAAGATCGGTCCGACCCGAATAACGATGGACTGCTCCTGATTGCTGCCCCAGAGCAGGCCAACGAGGTCGCCGTCGTCCGAGAGTACGGCGGCGCCTCCGTCCCCCGGACGAGGAACAATCGTTGTGATTACCTCCCGGTCATTGACCGCTAAGACCCTTCCCGCTACGATACCCGAGCTGCGACCGACCAGCCGGATCCTGTCTCCCGGGTAGACGGTTGTCTCGATTCCCTTCATCATGCCGATTTCAGGGATGCTGAACGCGATAGCAACGCCTGGTTCGAGCTTCGCGATGGTGCCGCCTTTGAGCTGATCCTGGCTTGCCCGAACAACCACAGCGACCTTGTCAGTATCTAGTATGCCGCCGTCGAGCGGGGATGGTTGCATGATGGGAGTCCCAGGTTTGCCCGTGAAGACATGGCCGAGACTCAACAGGTATCGCACGCCGGCTCTATCTATCACGGCGCAACAGAGACTTCCGGTCACCTCTTGAGCGCCGATGCTTGCCCCGATCACTAATGGCCGAGTCTTCTTATTGAGCTTCAGCTGCTGAGGCTCCCGCAGGACGAAGTTGGAATCTTGTCGAAGTTTAGGATTTTTGCTGTAGGCCTCGGTTGTTAGGGCTTGTGCTTTGTCGGCGAATAGTTTCTGCTCTTTATATTGCTCAAGCGCCGCCTCAGCGCGTTGCCGCTCGTTGCTGACTTCCACCAATGCTTCCTCTGCGCGTTTGAGTGCCGTCTCCTTTTCCATCAACGCTTGTCTCGCCTTCCTTTCTGAATCTTCCGCATCCTTCCGCAGCTGGTCCGCTACTTCCCGCTCTGCTTCAGTGGCCAGTTGCGCCATTTCTGCCTGCTTCCGCGCCGTATCCGCATGTAGCTTCTCCTCAAGTGCCTGCTGCCGCGCCACGTCGGCACGCAGCTTTTCCTCAAGGGCCCGCCGCCGCTCCGCTTCCGCCTGTCGCTGCGCCTTGGTCGCAAGCTGCTGTTCACGCAGCGCCTGCTGCCGCGCCACTTCCGCCTCCTGAGCCTTCTTGCTGGCCTCGGTGGCCGCTGTCTTTGCAAGATTCTCCTGGTAGTTCGCTTCCTGCCGTGCTGTCCTCGCCCGCAAGCCTGCCAAGACGGATAAAAGGAAGAGTGCCGTCAGGATTACAGTCAGGAGCCGGAAAATTAGATTTGAGCGGGCCTTGAGCTCGGCTCTCCGACGCTCAGCCTCCGCGAGTTGCTTCACCTGTTCCAGCTCGCGTTGGCGGACCTCTTCCTGCTTACGCTTTGTCTCCTCTATTGCCTCCCGGCTGGCCGCTACCAGTGCTGGGAGCTCCGAGTGAAAGCCGAGGACAGTGGCCGACCCAGTCCTGAGCCAGCGCTCGGCTTCGAGGAGCTGGATTTCGTCAAGGAGCCCACCCTTCTTCTTCAATCGGAGCCATTCTTCGACCTTCGACTCCAGCCGCCGGCGTGTGGTGATCTCCGTGCGCTCTTGGTCCAGCCATTCCACCAGCTTCGGCCAATTGCGCACCAGCGCCTCATGGGCCACCTCGAACTGATCCTCCTCTCGTATCTCCCCAGGGGTGAACCGCACCAGATGGGCTGCGACGAGCTTGTCGAGCATGCGGTCGATCCAACCGGCGGCTTCACCTCCACGGTAAAGGTCTCTGCGCTGAACCCTGCTGCTCGTGACTTCCAATCTCTCACTCGTTCGCACCATGCGCAGCAGGATGCGCCGAGTGGTGATCTGCTCTTGCGGAATGAGAGCGTCGTAGAACGCGTCGGCACTCCGGCGAAGGGCGAGCCGGCCACCGCCCAGCTCGCGGTATGCCTCCCAAGTCACCCAGTTGCGTTCCCGGTTCTCCCAGAGCTTGAGCAGAGTGAATTGCAAGAGCGGCAGGCCGGCCGGCTCGCCGAGAATATCGCGCAGCAGGGCGTCCACCACGCCTTCCTCGAACTTGAGGCCTCGAAGGTCGGCCGGGCGTACGATCGCATCGCGTAGCTCGGGCGAGCTGAGTGGTGTCACCCAGACCCGGGCTGTCTCGAACAGAGGCTGAAATCTCTCGAGCTTTGCCACATTATCCTGGTATTCGCTCCGCATCGTCAGCAGTACAGTGTGCCGTAGCCCTGGAGACTCGACCAGTGCGGCAAGGCTGGCGACGAAAGCCTCGCGCACCGTCTCGTCCTCGCACAGAGTGAACACTTCTTCGAACTGATCGACCACCAGGATGCATGGTCGGCCATCGCCCCCGGCAAGCTCTAGGACGCGGCGGGGCTCTTCCCGCAGCCAAGCCGCCTGGGAAGCGACAGTATCCGCACTCTTACCCGATGAAAACGCGCGCGCCAAGTGGGCCAACGGCTCCGGCCCGGGAACCAGCGGCGACAGGTAACGCCAAGAGCCGCTGCCTGGGAGACCTCCAGCCTTGAGTACAGGGAGGAGGCCTGCCAGCACGACGGAAGACTTGCCGCTGCCGGAATCGCCCATTACGGCCAGAAACCGTTCCGTGGCAAGGCGCTCCACCATCGCGTCGATCATGCGCTTGCGACCGAAGAAAACTTCGAACCTGCTCTCCCGGAAGGCATCTAGGCCCACATAGGGGCAGTCTGAATCGTCGAGGCGCGGAGCCAGCTTCGGATCGAAGTCGTCGAGCGTGGCATCCACGGTCCTGCGGTCGGTCCGGAATAGGAAGGTTACCCAATAGTCGAGAATACTCTGGGCTTCCCAACGTTGTTCCGTCTCATCGAGCAGAGCGCCCGTAGACCGTCCCCGGCGTAGGAACATCTCGATCTCAGCCAGGAAAATAGGAGCCTCGGCACTCTCGCGCTGCCTCCGCAGCAGGTCGCCGTGAGCGGCTCGTAGCGAGGCAAGAGAAGGGAAGCGGAGAGCCGAGTCGTCGGAGAGAATGGGGGCGATCATGCTTCGATTCTCCTCAGCAGGACAGCGAGCGGATCGACCGCCTTACGGAGTTCGTCACATTGATCCTTAAGCATTGCGTCGACGCTGTGGAAATGGATGGAGACCTCGCGGCGGAAGCTGCGGAAGCACCTCCGTGCACGTTCCGGATTTTGGGCAGCAATAGCATCGCTCAGCCGCTGCGCTTCCTGGCGGAAGGGCACGGTCCACAGCTCGGTATTACCGACGGTCATGGGTTCGAGCGTCTCGTGGATGCGCAACCAGGAGTCTTGGATTCCCTCGATCGTGCCGTCCCAGGTCTCCTCTGTCAGCCGTAGCTCCTGCTCGGCCTCCTGCCACCTGTCGTGGTCGGCTACCAGAGTTGACAGGGTCTGGCGCAGATGGTCCAACGTTTTGATACCGATGCCGAACTCCTGCACCTTGTGCACATCCAAATCCAGACTGCTCATGCTGTCATGCACCACTCCCATCGCATCGATCAGCTCGGCGAGCGGCAGATCGCGCGCCGCGTCATTAAGTCGGGTGTTGGTCTCCGACGGACGGATGGTGAGGACACGATTGAGCAAGGATAGGGAGCGCCGCAGGTTTTTGGGCTCCAGTTTCTCGACAGCCGCATGTAGGGAATCGAGTGCCGGCTCCAGGTATTTCTCGATCCACGAAAGCTCGCCTGCCGGGAAGCTGGCATGCTCTTCGACGCGGCGGAGTTTTTCTATCGTGCTGCGTAGAGTCGCTTCGTGCTCTCGCAGATTGTCCACGGCTTGATCGTCCGCTGGAAAATTGCGGGCTTCCTGGATGATCCGGTCATAGCCATGGAGCTGGAGCTCGTGGAGCGAGTCGTGGAGGTCCTTATAATCGCCAAGGGTTCCAATCCGGTCACACACTCTCTGAAAGTAGATGCGAAAGGCGACGACGGCTTCTCGCACCGCGGGCTCCTGGATCAACTCGCTGAGGGCCACCAAGCCGCGGCGCACCGGCTCACCCTTGATGGGCTCGGGCAGAGGAGCTGTGCCGGCAATGGCCCGTAGCAGTTTGGCGAACTCGGCCTCCCGCCGCGGAAGCTCTCGGAAGTCGGCATAGACGAGTTGGGAAATTCCGGCCGAGAGCTGGCAATCCTTGAGAAGTAGTGGGAGCACCCTGCGTTCGAGTGGGCTTGCACTGGCCGCCACAGTCCACTCGAAATGCGCCCATGGACTCGCCACCCAGTCCGGCGTCAGGACGAGGATCGTATGGCGGCAACGAGAAGCCGCCTTTGCCATGGCTTCGATACTGGGGTCGCCAATTTCGAAGTCCTCACTATCAATGGAGACGCTGACCCCCTCTTCCCGCAGGCGCTTAAGGAGGTAATCCTGGACCCATTCCCGGTCCTTGTGGCTATAGCTCAGAAAGACATCAGGATGATTCTGGGGGTGCAGAGCTTCCATCGCTTCTCTTCTGACCGCGGGTCGGGAGCACACAGGGATACCCTAATTATAGACGGACTCGGCGAACGATTTCGCGGGCGGCTGGCGATCTAGGCGCTTATACCGCTACCTCGCGAAGCTTTCGCCGGCGCGGTAGAGGCTCCAGCCGGCAACGGTATGGACAGGACGATCCCAGGGGGCAGGGCGAGGTCCAAGAGCGGCGCCTTTGGTAGAGCCCTCCTTATGAACGCTGCCAAAGAAGAAGTGATGCGCATCTTGGAGCTTCTCCTCGACGACACCTCCCTTGAAGACATTCAGTACCACATCTACGTACTCCAGAAGATCGACCATGGCCTCGAAGACATCGAAGAGGGGCGTACCCTTTCCGAGGAGGAGCTCGAACAGCGGATGGCCAGGTGGCTCGAACCGTAAGGTGGTCGGAAGCGGCGACTCGCAATCTGGACGAGGCTGCCGAGTTCATCGCCCGCGATTCCCGGTACTACACGCCCTCCTTGGTCCGAGACACCCGCACAGCCACCCGATCGCTGAGCACCTTGGCCGAGCGAGGGCACGTCGTCCCGGAAGCGCGCTCCTCGAATGTCCGAGAGATCGTCCATCAAGGCTCGGGAACGCCGCCGGAAGGTGATCCACCGGCCGCTCTTCCTTCCGAGACATCAGAGCAAGGTGGGGCAGCGGCGATTCAAGGCAGGGGAGCGGCAGTTTCTGGCTGGGAATAGGCAGATCTTCGTAGGGATCGGACAATCCCCTCGTAAGTATCGGACAGCCCCTGTCAGGGATCGGACAGATCCTCGTAGGGATCGGACGGTCCCTCGTAAATACAGGACCATCCCTGGCAGGGACCGAGCTATCCCTGGGTAAATCTCCGGCAAAGCTTGGTGAGTGGAGGACCGTCCCTGGCATGTACAGGACGATCCCTCGTAAGTATCGGACAGTCCCTCGTAAATCCAGGACAGCCCCACGTGATTCCAGGACTATTCCTGGCTCATGCAGGGCTTTCCCCAGCCTTGGGGATCGAGTCCCCAGCGTTGGGGGCCTGATCCCCAAGCGAAGGGGACGATCCTGGAAGCTTGGGGAGTGGTCCCCCAAGCCAGGGGAACGGTCCCCCAAGCTTGGGGAACGGCTCCCCTACGTTGGGGGTTGATTCCCCAGCGTTGGGGAGCGGGTCCCCAGGCGTGGGGGACGACCGCGGAAGCGAGGGGAGTGATCCCCCAAGCCAGGGGGACGAGCCCCCAAGCGTGGGGAGCGGGTCCCCAACGTTGGGGGTTGATTCCCCAGCGTTGGGGAGCGGGTCCCCAAGCTTGGGGGACGGGCCCGGAGTCTTGGGGGATGGCTCCCGAGGCCTCCGGGATCTCCGCGGACGGCTCCCCGGGCTATCCGATCCACCTGTGTGTCACGCGGGACTTTCGCCGGAGCTCCCAGGAAAGATCCGATCCGGGGCGATCCGGCCGCCAGAGCCTTCACGACCTCCTCCGACCACAGCGGCAGGGTCCCGTCTTTCCGCGCCGCGTCGTTGTAGGCCGCCAGCAGCTTCCGGGGATCGCAAAAGCTCTCGACGAGGCGCTGGCGACCGAAGGCTTTTTCGATCGTCGTGGCCATCTTCCAGCCGACGGTGTACCAAGGTCCCTGGGTCTCTCCATAGAAAGAGGCCGCGGTCTTCCTGGCCCCTTCCTCGTCCAGACGGCCGGCGAGGACATCCTGGAAAAAGGTCTCGATCTTGCGCAGGTCCTCCGGAAAGCGGGCGACGTCGCGGTCCCAGCGCTCCCGGTCCGCCGCTTTGCTGACCGCGTGGGGGTGGACGTCCGGTCCGCCGGCCGCGGCCAGCATGGCGAGCCCCTCGCCGAAGGCGCCCATCCAGAGGAGGACGGTCCGGACGCCTTTCGGCAGGCGCGAGATCTCCGCCTCGACCGCCGCCGGAGGGCAGCTCCCGCCGTTGCCGATGTGGTGGAGCTCGTGGGTCAGCGTGTTCTCGAACTGCTCCGCGGTCACGGCCGGATCGAGATAGAGGAAGATGGCCGGGTCCGTCTTCACTTCGAAGACGAAGCTGTTGTCCCTCGGCTTGATGACCGGGTAGATCTTGGCCCGGATGCGCGCCCCGTCCGGCAGATAGGCCAGAGCCCGCCGGGCCGCGCCGGACGCGTCCGTCTTCGTCCACTTCGCGAACGTCTCCGCCAGAGAGCCCGCCCGCGCCGCCAGCTCCTCCGAGAGGACGAAGCCGCGGAAGTCCGAATCCTCGAAGGGCCGCCCCATCCCCGTGTCGCGCTTCTTCAGCCGGACATACCCCTCGCTGGAGAACAGCCGCCGCCAGTCCGCCTCGGCCACCGCCTCCCCTGCCTTCCGCTTGGCGAGAATCGCCAGCACGGCGTCGGCCTCGTCGGTGACGACCTGGACGTCCACGGCGGGAGGGGCGGGCTCGGATGCCTGGGCGGCCGAGAGGATTGTCGAGATGAAGAGGCTCAGCAGCAGGCATTTCCTGATCAAGGCACACCTCACGAGTGGGCGATCGGGATCCCGTTGCGGCGGACGATGTAGCCGTGGCCGAACCAGCCCGCGATGAAGTTCACCTCGTAGGTGGCCTGGGCTCCTCCCTCCGTGACCTGGAAGGAATGGGGAGACAAGTAGAGGGTGGTCGTCTTCTTGGAGACCACCTGGCCGTCGTAGGTGACGACCTCTCGACCCGTGATCAGGCTCGAAGAGAGGCCGATAGTGTGACCGTCCGGTGTGGTGACCTGCGTTTTCACGGCTCCCTCCTGGGAAGAACCCCGGATATGCTGAGGGGAAAGAGCATACCCTTGGAGGACGCCCATGGACGCAACCCGCCCCGACCCTGACTTCGACTTCATGACCCTCGCCCTGGAGCAGGCGGAAAAGTCCTACCGGGAGGGCGGCCTGCCGATCGGCGCCGTCATGGTCGAGGAGGGCAGGGTCGTCGGCCGGGGGCACAACAAGAGGGTCCAGGAGGGCGATCCCATCGCCCATGGCGAGATGGACTGCCTGCGCAATGCCGGCCGCCGGCGGCGCTACGACACCATCACGATGTACACGACGCTGAGCCCGTGCATGATGTGCTCGGGCACGATCCTCCAGTTCGGCATCCCCCGGGTCGTCGTCGGCGAGGACGTGAGCTTCCCCGGAAATCTGGATTTCCTGCGCCAGCACGGCGTCGAGGTCCGCCTGCTGAACGACGAGCGGTGCATCGGACTGATGCAGAGGTTCATTCAAGAGAAGCCGGAGGTCTGGGACGAGGACATCGCGGGACGGGAGCGCGTCTGATCCTAGCAATCCTTGGGGGCACGAACGAAGGAGATGGAACAGGCGAGGAACGCGAGGAAAAACGCCTCCATGACAGGATGGAACTCGTTGAGCCACTCACCATCCAGCCCTGAGGGTAACAATGTTGCGTTCAGGATCATGAACACCACCGAAATTGCGCCCATTAAGGCAGCCGGGACTGACAAGAAAATCAGTGCCACCGCGGCATATTGTAGCCATGACCGCCCGAGGAGGAATCGAGGCGACAGGGCCAGCACCAGCGTCAACGCAACCATGAGAGCGAGCGTCGGCGCGAGCAGCCACGGAAAGAAGGGCTGGACTTCGCTCCAGGAAGTGCGCGCGAATTCCGACGGTATCCGGCTCCACTCGATCGGGGTCTCGTGGCCGAACGGCGTGCCTCGCCGGGACGCCGCCGCCCCGAGGACGACACCCCCTACGAAGTAGAAGACACTCAGCACTGATAACGCGGCGATGAGAATGGACCCCGGTCTCCTGTTCGCGTCCAAGCTCGGCCCTCCATGAAGTCCTCTTACTATACGCTCGGACCGAGCTCAGCGTCTTTCCAAGGGGGCCGCGGCTCACAACCGCGGATCGAGCACGTCGTCCGGGTCGATCCTCCGCGCCTGGATCGCCGGGCGAGAGCACGTCTGACGCCCGGTCCACACCGCGGAGAGCCGCGGATCTGGGGTTCAGGGGGTGCGGTCCTACTTCACCTCCAACTTTCCCATCTCCGGCAAAAGCTCGACCTTCTCCGCCGCGACCTGGCGGCGGAAATCCGCCACCTCGGTGTCGAAGAAGCGGTTGAAGTCGGCGAGGACCTGGGCGGTCTCCTTTTCGACCTGGCGCAGATATTCGAGGTGGGTCGGGCTCGGCGGAGCCCAGCCGCTGAGGATATAGCCCCAGACGTAGTAGAGGTGGGTAAGGACATCGAGCTGCGGCGTAATCCCCACGGTGTCATAAGGAGTCCAGATCCGCTTCTCGAGGTCGGTCAGCCCTTTCTGGAGCTTCTCGGCGGATTTGACCAGGGCCGGGGTCTCCGGCTTCGCGTCCTTGTCCTTGTTGGCTTCCGTTTGGGCCTTGCGAACCTTCTGGGCCACCACGTCGACGTCGGAGCGGGTCTTGCGGATGCGCTCCACCGCTTCGGCGAGCGTGTCCTGGATCTTCCCGGCGCGGAGGAGCGCGGCCTCACGGGCCTGCCAGTCGGCTTCGGTGTTCTTCGAGCGGGGATCGGGCAGGACGCGGACCTTGCCCTTGGCCTCCTGGCCGCGGAACTTCAGGGTGATGTCGTAGACGCCCGGCGAGACCTGCGCGCCGGCCGGATCCTCCTCGGGCTCCTCCTCCTGCGGGAACTGCTTGAAGTCGTTGCGCCGGAGGCCCCAGGCGAACCGGTTCACCCCCAGCTTGGCCGATTCCTTGAAGCTGCGCACCAGCTTGCCCGAGGCGTCGGTGATCCGGACCTCCACCTTGGATTTTTCGTCCGGCTTCTCCTCCTCTTTCGCGTCCGCCTCCTCCTTGCGGGCCAGCTCCGGATTCGCGCCGGGGACCGGCTTCTCCTCCCCTTTCGCGGCCTCGGCCTTCTGGCGCTCGGCAACGCGCTCCTTCTCCTTGCGCTCCCGTTCTTTTTCATCATCCGGCAGCGGCAGCCCGGGCGCGTTGGCCGAGAAGGTCACGATCGCGCCATAGGGACGGTTTTCGCCGCGGAATTCGGTGAAGCCGAGCGCGAAGCCGCCGTCCTCGGCGCGCCGCGAATGCTGCTGGGCGTCGGCGATCTCGAAGAGATGGAGCGCCGCCTTCTGGGTGTCGTCCGAGAGCGACCGCAGCGGCCGGATGTCATCGATCACGTAGAGGCCGCGGCCGTGCGTGGCGATCACCAGGTCGTTCTCCCGCGGATGGATCGCCAGGTCCATGACCGAGACGGTCGGCACCCCGTGCTTCCATTGCATCCAGCGCCGTCCGCCGTCCGTCGAGAACCAGAGGCCGAGCTCGGTGCCGAGGAAGAGCAGGTCCTTGTCCACCGCGTCCTGCTCGATCGACAGCGCATAGCCCTGCAGATCGCCCCTGCGATCATCGACGAGGCTCTTCCAGGTCTTCCCCCAGTCGTCCGTGCGGTAGACGTACGGCGTCCAGTCGGAGCGGCGGTGATTGTCGAAGACCACGAAAGCCGAGGCGGGATCGTGCTTCGAGGGGAGGATCGCCGGCACCCAGGTGTTGGCTGGCACGCCGCGCACGTTCCCCTCGACGCTCGACCAGCTCTTGCCGCCGTCACGGGTGACGTGGACGCGGCCGTCGTCCGTGCCCACCCAGATCACCCCTTCCTGGAGCGTGCTGGGCGCGACGGTGATGATCGTCGTGAAGTTCTCGGCGCCGGTGACGTCGGGGGTGAGGCCGCCGCTCTCGTCCTGCTTCTGCCACTCGGGGTTGTTCGAGGTCAGGTCCGGGCTGATGGTCGTCCAGGTCTCGCCGCGGTCGGCCGACTTGTGGAGGAACTGGCTGCCGAGGTAGACCGTGCCCGGGCGGAAGGGATCGGCCGCCAGCCCGGCGTTCCAGTTGAAGCGGAGCTTCATCCCTTCGGGCGGGCTCGGCTTGATCTCGCGGAGGTCGCCCGTGCGCGCGTCGAAGCGGCCGAGGTTGCCCCCCTGCCACATCGAATAGATGAAGTTGGGATCGCCCGCGTCGGGCAGCGTCTCGAAGCCGTCGCCGCCGCCGACCACGATCCAGTGATGGTTGCGGATGCCCCCCTCTTGCCAGACCGCGGCCGGGCCGCGCCACGAGCCGTTGTCCTGGAGGCCGCCGTAGACGTTGTACGGCTGCTGCATGTCCACGGCCACGTGGTAGTACTGCGCGAGCGGCAGGTTGGAGACGAACCGCGCGGTCTTGCCGCGGTCGTAGCTGATGCCGAGGCCGCCGTCGCCGGCCACGACCAGGTGGTCGGGATCGCGCGGATCGATCCACATCGAATGGAAGTCGCCGTGGATGATGTTGCCGTTCACCAGCGTTTCGAACGTCTTGCCGCTGTCGTCCGACACCCGGATGTTGTAATCCAGCGCGTAGACGCGGTTCGGCTGCTCGGGGTCGATCCGGATATCGCCGAAATAGAACGGCCGCGGATTGACGTCGTACCGGCTGTTGACCGTCTTCCAGCTCCGGCCGCCGTCCTCCGAGCGCAGCAGGGCGCTCTTCTTGGCCTCGACCATGGCGTAGACCACGTCGGGATTGGAGCGGGAGATCGCCAGGCCGACCCGGCCGAGGTCTCCCTCGGGGATGCCGTCCTCGGGCGTCAGCTTCTTCCAGCTCCGGCCGCCGTCATGGGTGACGTACATCCCTGAGCCCGGCCCGCCGGAGCGGAAGAGCCAGGGCCAGCGGCGGTACTGCCACATCGAGGCGAACAGCTTGTTCGGATTGCGCGGGTCCATGACGAGGTCCGCGGCGCCGGTCTTCTCGTCGACGTAGAGCACGCGGCTCCAGGTCTTGCCGCCGTCCTCGGTCTTGTAGACGCCGCGCTCCGGGTTCTCCCCCCAGGCCTGTCCCATGGCGGTCACCCAGACGACGTCGGGGTTCGAGGGATGGGTGACGATGCGGTAGATCCGCTCGCTCTTCTCCAGCCCCATGGCCTTCCAGGTCTTGCCGCCGTCGATCGACTTGTAGACGCCGTTGCCGACCGAGACGCTGTTGCGGACGTTCCCTTCGCCGGAGCCCACCCAGACGATGTCCGGATTGGCCTGGTAGACCGCAACCGCGCCGATCGACGCCACCGGTTGGTCGTCGAAGACCGGCTCCCAGGTGAGGCCGCCGTCGACCGACTTCCAGACGCCGCCGGACGCCGAGCCGGCATAGAGGACGTCGGGATTGGACTCGACGCCTTCGATGGCCGCGACCCGGCCGCTCATGCCGGCGGGACCGATCGACCGCGCCTTCATGCCGGCGAGCAGGTCAGGATCGATGGCGGCGGCGAGCGGGGAGGCGAGGAGGGCGAGGGATGCGAGAAGACAGAGACAGAGAATGGGGATTCGAGGCTTTGGCACTGGACCTCCGAGGAAAAGATAGAGACCTACTCATACCGCGCGGCCTTGCGCGGGGTCAAACAGGGACCCCTCACCCCCTGGCCCCCTCTCCCATCCCCTCCCCGCCTGCCGGGAGAGGGGGAAGAAGACCGCCGGGCAGACAGGTCCCTGTCAGTAGGTACGGACGGAACGGTTCGAGGTTGCCCAGCCGCCCGAGCCCTCACCCCCTGGCCCCCTCTCCCACACGCACTCACACCCACCCGGGAGAGGGGGAATCACTGCTTGAGCCAAGGTCCCCCCTCTCCCGGGGGATGGGAGTGCGGATGGGAGAGGGGGTTAGGGGCTGAGGGTCTACTTCCCCGCCGCCACGATCTGCTCCCCGAGCCCGGACGAAGCCGCGGCCGGCGCCGGCACCGCCACCGGGGTGAGCAGACCGATGATCTTGCGGACGTAGTTGCGCGTCTCCCGGTAGGGAGGGACCCCGCCGTAGCGGTCCACCGCGCCCTCGCCGGCGTTGTAGGCGGCCAGCATGCGGACCGGATCGCCGCCGAAGCGGCTCGCCAGCCACTTCAGATAGCGGACGCCCGCCTCCAGGTTCTTCGCCGGATCGAAGAGGTCGCGCTTGCTGTGCAGCCCGAACCGCCGCGCCGTGGCCGGGAGGAGCTGCATCAGGCCGCAGGCCCCTTTACGCGACCGGGCGCGCGGGTTGAAGGCCGACTCGACCTGGACGACGGCGGCGATCAGGTACGGATTGATCTCGTGGCGAACGGCCACGTCGTAGATGAGGTCGCCGTACGGCGCCGCCGGGATGGCGTGCGACTCGCGAAACTCGATCAGCGGGGTTTCCTGGGCTGCGACGGACTCGGCGGCGGGCTGGGGGGCGATGGCGGGGAGCACCGAATCGGCGGTCTGGGAGGCCGGCTGTGGATTCGGGATCCCGGCGTCATCCGCCGGAGCGCTCACGGCCGGCGGGACCGCAAGCTCGGGAGATGGAATCTGTCCGGGGGCGTCGCCAGGCTGCATCAGCCCGGTGAGGCTGAGGGCCAGGAAGCCGACCGAGAGGCACTGCTGCCCTCTCGCGATCTCCCGGAGGCGCCGCCGTAAAACCAGAAACGGCGCTGCTGCGTTGGACTCTGTTCTGCTCACACGTTCCTCCCTCAGAGACAGCTCATGGAACGGACGACGAGGCAGCCGAAGCTGCTCCGCGGGGGTTCGGGGTCAGACAACTTGGAGATATTCATACACGATCATGAATACACGCGTCAACCCCCAACTCCAGGAATACCTCGGCGCTACGGCTCAGCAGGAGGCGGACCTTATCATCAAGACCCGCGCCGGCGATACGGTCAAGACAGGTTTTGCGGTGCTCGGAGGGGCTGAGGCGCGCCGGCCGCATCAGTGCGGCCAGGGCCCAGGCGAGAGGCTCGGGGCGGTCCAGGTAGTACTCGGCGCGGGCGCCGGAGAGGCCGAAGCTGGTGTAGAACATCCGCAGCACCTCCACGCCGCCGACCTTGCCCACGGCGGCCGACTCCAGGTGGACACCCGGCCGTCCGCCACGCAGATAGACCACGCTCAGCAGGACCGGCTGGCAATAACGGATCTCCAGGTCCAGAAAGTACCCGCCGATGCGGTCCGAGATCTCGGCCGGGGGGCAGGCCTCCGGCTCGACCTGGACGAGCACCGTCACCGTCTCGTCGCGCCGGGTGGGCACCTCGGCCACGACGCCGAGCTCGTCCTCCTCGTTCCAGTTGGAGAGGTCTCTCCGCGGGATCAGGAACGAGGCCTCCTCCGGCCGCAGGTGCTCCGCCGAATCGGGCTCGACGAGCCGCAGATAGTCGGCGAAGAACAGCCGGATCAGGCTCCGCAAAAGGGGAATGCGATGGGGCATGACGTCTCCTTTCGGTACGCCGCACCCGGGAGCGGGTGCATTCACCCCCTTAGAAGACGGAAAACGGGTCGAGAACCTTGCGAGAATTTTTTCGCGCCGTGTTAGGGTGAAAGCCGACGAGGGAGGGAGACCGGAGCGATGAAGGCGAGAGCTTACCGATACCCGTACCGGCGACGGCGCCCGCGCGGCGGCCTGCTCTGGATGCTGCTCGGCCTCCTGGGCCTCGGCGCGCTCGCCGCCGCCCTGTTCGCGAAGAGCCGGCGCGAGGACGAGGAAGAGAGGAAGGCCGCGGCCCCGCCGCCCCCACATCCGGACACCCCTGAAGACGACGTCCCCGAAGCCGCGCCGCCGGAGAGCGCGTCCATGTGGGTGGCCGGACCCGCCGGCAACCTCTTCGTCCGCGACGGAGGCGACGCCTCCTCCGCTCATGTGCCCATCGTCTTCGTGCACAGCCTGGCGGGCAACGGGGGCCAGTGGGCGCTCCAGCTCGACCATCTCCGCCGGCACCGCCGCGCGCTGGCCCTGGACCTCCGCGGCCACGGCGACTCGGACCCGGCGGACAACGGCAACTACACCATTCCGGCCCTGGCCTCGGACATCGCGGCCGTCGTCGACCAGCTCAGCCTGCGGCGCTTCGTGCTCGCCGGGCACAGCCTGGGATCGGCGGCGGCGATCGAGTACGCCGCGCAGCACCCCGAACGCGTGGCCGGGCTCCTGCTGGTCGATCCCAACGGCGACATGACCCGGGTGCCCCGCGACCAGTTCCAGCCCTTCCTGGACTCCTTGCGCCGCGATCCCTTGGACGAGCTGACCTCCTACTACCGGCAGATCCTGGTGGGAGGCGATCCGGACGCCTCGCGCTGGGTGCTCGAAGACCTCCAGCTCACCCACGAGGACGCCATCCCTTCAGCCCTGGAAGGCTCCCTCAACTACCCGCCTCTCCCCGCCCTGGAGCGCTACACGGGTCCGAAGCTGTCCGTCATCAGCGACATGAACAGCCTCCCCTACAGCCTCCACAACCTCGTCCCCGACCTCCCGACCCGCCTCATGCCCGGCACCGGCCACTGGCTGATGATGGACCGGCCCGAAGTCTTCAACCGCATCCTGGACGAGTTCCTGGCGGAGGTGGAGGAAACCCTCACCCCCTGACCCCCTCTCCCACCCGCACTCACGCCCACCCGGGAGAGGGGGAACCCGGCAAACCAGCTCTCTGGAGGGAGGGGCGCGCCCCTTTCCTGGACGGCTCTTTCCCCCTCTCCCGGTCGGGGGGAGGGCGATGGGAGAGGGGGGTAGGGGGGTGAGGTCCCGCGGCCTATACTCCTCCTCCAGGAGGTCTCCACCATGCCGCTCACATCCCGGACCCGCGCGATCCCTCTGGTCCTGCTCTTCCTCGCCGGAGCCCTGCCCGCCTCCGCCGTGCCCGTCAAGGCGCTGGTCGGCGGACGGCTGATCGACGGCTACGGCGGACGGCCCATCGAGAACAGCGTGGTGCTGATCGACGGCGAACGGATCACGGCCGTCGGACGAGTCGGCGAAGTGAAGATCCCCGAGGGAGCCGAGGTGATCTCGACCGAAGGGATGAGCGTGCTGCCCGGCCTGTGGGACATGCACGTCCATCTGATGATCGTCGGCCACGCCGACTACGCCTACTGGGACAAGACCTATCCGCCGCTCTTCCGCTCGACGATCATGCCCGCGGCGGCGAAGCAGCTCCTGATGGCCGGCGTCACCAGCGCCCGCGACCTCGGAGCGCCGCTGGAGGACATCCTGGCCATCCGCGACGGGATCAACCAGGAGAAGATGCCAGGCCCCACCCTCTACGTCTCCGGCCCGTTCATCCAGAACGAGCCCTATCCCGGCACCGAGCAGTTCCGCTGGGGCGTCAAGAGTCCCGAGGACGGCCGCGCCAAAGTGCGGCGCCTGGCCGAGGCCGGAGTCGACGTCATCAAACTGATCGATCAGGACCAGATGACCATGGAAGAGGTCCGCGCGGTCGTGGACGAGGCGCACAAGCACAACCTCCCCGTAGTCGCGCACTCGCACCGCGCCGAAGAGATCCGCCGCGGCATCCAGGCCGGCGTCGACTGCTTCGAGCACACCGGCCTCGGCACCGCGCCCGAGTATCCGCCGGACGTCTTCGACCTCATGAAGAGCCGCGCCGACACCCTCTACTGGACGCCGACCATCGGCCCGCTCCTCCTCTACCAGGAGACCCGCGACGAGTTCCCGGAGCGGATCGACGATCCGCGCTGGCGCGAAGGGCTCCCCCAAGAAGTCGCGGACGACATCCGGCGCTCCCTGGAGCACCCCGAGACCCTGGCCTATTTCCAGTACGTCCCGGCCCGCCGGCCGACCCTGAAGCGCAAATTCGAGCAACTCCGCCAGTCCGGCGCCATCCTCCTCATCGGCACCGACAGCGGCGTTCCCCTCAACTTCCACAGCGACGCCACCTGGCGAGAGATCGACGCCTGGGTCCGCGTCTTCGGCGTCGATCCCATGGACGCGATCCGCGCCGCCACCTTCTGGCCCGCGGTCTCTCTGAAGAAAGACAAGGACGTCGGCACCGTCTCCCCCGGCAAATACGCGGACGTCATCGCCGTCCGGGGAGACGTCCTGAAACACGTCGATCTGCTGCAGGACGTGGATCTGGTGATCAAGCGGGGGGTGCGGTACAAATAAGGACGAGTTGTACCGAGGTGTGGTACATTCTCCTCTGTTGGAGGTTCCTATGCGCGAGATGTCCGTCCACCAGTTCCGGAGCAACTTGAAGGAGGTAGTCGAGAAAGTCATCGAGGAGCACGTACCCCTGAGGGTTACCCGGCGGAGCGGGGACGACTTCGTCATCGTCAGCGCCGAGGACTGGGAGCGGGAGCAGGAGACCCTCTATGTTCTCCAGAACCGGTCTTTGATGGAACAGATCGAGCGCTCGCTGAAAACTCACCGGGAAGGTATCGGTTACGTGCCCAGTCCCGAGGAGCTCGATGCGCTCGATCGTGTTTGAAGGAGACACCTGGGAGCGGTACGAAGATCTCCGGAAGCGCGATTCAGGACTGCACCGGGTTCTGTGCCGTCAGCTCAAGGAGATGCAGCGGGGAGATCCGGCGGCGGGAACGGGGAAGCCGGAGCCGCTGAAGCATGGATTGAGTGGCCTCTGGTCACGCCGCCTCTCTCTGAAGGACCGGCTGATCTACAGGTTCGACGACGAGCGGATCTACATCCTGGCGATTGGCGGCCATTACGAGCGCTGACGCCCGATCCACGCTGGTTCCAGCGCTCCTTTTGCCCGGGTACAGGGGCGTACCTTCGATTCCGCCGGAAAAAACGCCGGGTACAGGGGCCTACCCGGCGTTCCGCGCGAAAAAACGTCGGGTAGGGGGGGTGTACCCGAATTTTTGCGGCGTTTTTCTTCGGGTACGGGGGTGTACCCGAAAGGTACAGGGGTGTACCTCTAAAGTACGGGGGGGTACCTGACGTCCCTCGCGAAAATTTAACGGGTACGGGGGCCTACCTCAAAGGTACAGGGGGGTACCCGAAGGGTACAGGGGGGTACCCGACCCTCCCTGCATTTTTTTGACGGGTAGGGGGGTGTACCCGGTATTTTCGCGGCCGGAAAAGAGGTTCGAGGGGCGCGAAGAAGTCTAGCGAGGCGGACTCAGGTCCGCTTGGCCCGGTTTCTCTCCGCTGCCTTTTTTCTCCCGGCCTTCCTCTTCGTCTTCTTCCTGATCGCCGCGGCGGCTTCGTCTCGGAGCGCCTGCGCGGGCTCGAAATCCGGCGCTCCTTCGAGGGACCGCTCGGCGTGCGCGAGGGCGGCTTCGGGGTTTCCGAGGTGGAAGAGGCAGAGCCCCTGGTTGAAGACGGTGGCGGGGTTCGGTCCGTATAAAGCGATCGATTGATGGAAGAAAGGCAGGGCGTCCTCGTAGCACTGGATTTCGCAGAGGAGGACGCCGAGGTGGAACGGGAGGTCCTGCGATTCGCGGAGCGGGAAGTAGGCTTTCCAGATCTCGTGGACCGCGCGGTAGACCTCGCTGCGGAGAATGTCCGAGGCCTCGCCGACCTGCTTGATCAGAGCTGGGAAGCAGCCCAGGAGGATGTGCGAATCCCAGCCCGACAGGCGCAGCCAGGCCAGGAGCCCCTCCAAAGATAGCTCGTCATACCCCCTCTCGACGCTTTTCTTCAGCTCGAAGAAGTCGTCCGGCCCCATGCGCTCGATCGCGTCGCCGAACGCCAGGCGGGTTTCGATCAGGCCGCCCGGGGGCGTGCCGAGCAGGCCGGCGACGATGACCAGGCTGGAATGCAGGTGGGTCGTGTTCAGAAGCTCGCCGCCCTGGTGGACGAACCACCGGCCGAGGGCATGGTAGTTGACCATCATCGAGAAGCTGCCGTGGAACGCCAGGGCCGGCTCGCCGCGTTCGGCCAGCAGCTCCTCGCGGCTGTAGCCCTTGTCCCCGGAGAGGAGCAGGAGCCGGTTGTCCGACAGCCGGGCGAGGTGGCGTACGCAGCGGATCGCCGCACACGGGAAGAGGAACGTCGTGTTGTCCAGCCCCTCCGCGTACTCCTGGAGGATGCGGTCGAGCTCCGGGTCCCCATAGTAGGTATCTGGAGCGGTGTGCTCCTCCCAGGAAGCCTCAATCCGTTCGAGCAGACCGGGATCTTCGAGGTCGGGCTCTCCCTCTGGCGCGGTGAGGGTGAGCAGGCACTCGTGGAGCTGCCCGCCACGGACCGAGAAGACGTCCTGGGGAATGCCGTCGAAGACGTAGTTCGCCAGCACGATCAGGGGATTGCGCAGCGTCTGGGGCGACAGGACCTCGCCGGAATGGCTGAGGCGGATCTCGGCGTCCTCCCCGGCGTTGTAGCGCGCGAAGTCGAGCACCCCGGACTCGACGAACGGCTGGAGGTCCGGGTGGTTGCGCAGGTGATCGAGGTTGCTCTCCGTGAAGTCGGTCAGGACGTAGCGGACCGCCACGTGGCTCAGGGAAGAACGGCCGAGCAGGTCGAGCAGCCGGTTGAGGAAGAGATAGCCGAAGCGGCCGGAACCGCTCCCCAGCTCGACGATGTGGACCGGGTGGCGGAGGTCGAGCGGCGCGAACGAGCCCCGCTTCGGAGACGCCGCCCCGGAGCCGTCGCGCAGCCAGCCGAGGACCACCTTGGCATAGGCGCCGGCGATCCAGCCGTTGCTGGTGATGTAGCTGGGGACCGTCCCCTCGGTCCACGCCTGGACTCCCTGAAGGTCGAAGAACCTCCGCTGCAGCCGCCAGAGCATCGACTCGGACAGGCGCTTCCCCTGTTCGAGGACACGGCCGGCGGTCTCGGGGGGGCCGCTTTCAGGATCAGGCATGGTCCCCGGAGTATAGAGCTCCGGGAACAGGAAACGAGCCCGGGGAAAAGGCTGAAGCGGCGGCGGTTCCCGGTGGCGTGGTTTCAGGCGATGGAGACGCTGTTGCTGCCCGGATCGTAGTACACGTGCAGCTTGATCGACCCGTCCAGGCTGATGTCGAAATGCAGCCGTTCGTACAGAGTGCCGGGGTTTTCGGAGTGCCACCCGTTCATCACGTAGACGATCGGAGCCTTGTCGACGCCGTACTGGGCCGCGTTCTTGATGGCGGGAATCCAGGTCTCGTAGTTGGACAGCGGATTCGGGTCGCCCTGCACCTTCGGCCGCAGGTCGAGGATCTTCTGCTTCTTCGGTTCTTCCTTCGCGACCTTCGCCTCCGCTCGCTGGAGCACGCGCGGCGGCGGAGCCGCCGTCCACTTCTTCCCCGCAGGGCCGAGAGGTCGCCGGGTGGAGTCCGCCCGCGCCGGCAGCTTCGCCTGGGCGGCGCGCGCCAAAGCGGCCTGGACGTGCGGTGCGCGAGACGCAGGGGGCGCCGGCTTCTGGGACATGGAGGTCCTTTCGGAGCCGCAACCGGTTTTTTGCCGGATCGGAAGCTGTTGGCGCCAGCGTACCCCGGAACCTCTTCCGGCGCAAACGTCGGGTCGCGGCGCGACGAGGACGTCGGCCGCGCGCCGTCGTCCGCCAGCCCCGCCAGGGGTGGCTGGCATTAGCCTGGGATTTCAATCCCGGGGACCAGGGGCGACAGGAATCTCGTATCCTGGAGGGAGGCTGTAATAAACCTCCCGGAGGTGCGTTCCATGGGTGAAGGAGAAAGGAGGGCAGGAGGCGTGCAAGCCGCAGTCTACGAAAAAACAGCCGGGACTCCCGAGTCGCTCCAGTCACTGGAAGGCATCTTTCGGGAACACTCCGGCTCCGTCTTCCGCGCCGCGTACCGGATCACCGGCAACGCCGCCGATGCGGAGGACGTCCTACAGACCGTCTTCACCAGGCTCCTGCGGCGGGAGGAACAACCGGACCTCTCGAACAGCGCAGCGAGCTATTTGCACCGCGCGGCGGTCAACGCCGCGCTCGATCTGATGCGGAGGCGCAAGAGAGCCCGCGCCGTCGATCTGGAGGAGGTCGGCGACCGGCTCGTAGACGAGGCGGCAGGACCGGAGCGCCGTCAGGGGAGCCGCGAGATTTCGCGCAAGCTGCGGGAGGCGCTGTCGCGCCTGTCTCCCCGCCAGGCCGAGATCTTCACGCTGCGGTACCTCGAAGGGCTGGGCAATCTGGAGATCTCCAGGATGCTCGGCAGCTCGCAGACGTCCATCGCCGTCATTCTGCACCGCGCGCGGCACCGGCTCCAGAAAGAGCTCGGGTCGGCGCAAGGAGAATTGTCATGAGCTCGTTGTTCAAGAAAGAAGAAGATCTTCTGGATCGTGCGGTCGCCGATGTCACGGGCGAGCCGATCGATCCGGTGATGATCGAGCAGGCGACCGCCCGCGTCTGGGAGCGCCTGTCTCGCGAGGCGGCCGGGGGGACCCCCGTGGCCGCTGCCCAGAATGAGTCCGCCGGAGTGGTGAGCGCCACCGTCCCGGCCGGCAGCCTGCACGGCTGCGAGGACTTCCAGGCGCTGATCCCCGCCTACCTGCGGGGTGAGCTGTCCCCGGCGCGCGCCCTGCTCGTCGAGGACCACACCCGGAGCTGCGTCCCCTGCCGCCGGGCGCTCCGCCAGGCCCGCGAAGGGCGGAGCGGTGTGGCCGTGCCGGCCGCCAGATCGACCCGTCCGGCCCGCGTGGCCTGGATGAGCCTGGCCGCGATGCTGATCGTCGGCCTCGGCGTGGGCCTGTTCTTCCTGATCGGCGAGATGTTCGACGGCGGCGATCAGATGGCCCGCATCGAATCCATCCAGGGAGCCCTGTACAAGATCGACGGCTCCGAGAGCCTGCCGGTCCAGACCGGCGAGATCCTGGCCGAGGGCGAGGTGGTGCGCACCGCCAAGGGCTCGACCGCCCTGGTGCGCATGACCGACGGCTCGCTGATCGAGGTGAGCGAGCGCTCCGGCTTCTCCATGGAGGCCGCCTTCCGGGGGAACACCATCCATCTCGACCGCGGGCGCGTCATCGTGCAGGCCGCCAAGCAGCGCCAGCGGCATCTCTACGTGGGCACCCGCGACGCCCTGGTGTCGGTCACCGGCACCATCTTCTCCGTCAACTCGGGCACCAAGGGCTCGCGCGTGTCGGTGATCGAGGGCGAGGTCCGGGTGAAGCAGGCGAAGCGGGAGAGCGTCCTCCATCCGGGAGACCAGGTGACGACCCACGCCAGCGTGACGCCGGTGCCGGTGCGCCAGGAGATCGCCTGGAGCCGCAACGCCGCGCACTACGAGGAGCTCCTCGCCGAGCTGACCGCCGCCGGCCGGGACATCGACGCCCAGGTGACGCGTCCGGGCCTGCGCTACTCGACCCGCCTGCTCGACCTGGCTCCGGCCGGCACCAGGGTCTGGGTCGCGCTGCCCAACCTGGGCCAGAATCTCGAAGAGACGCAGCGCGTGCTCGATCAGAAGATCGCGGAGAGCCCGGTCCTCCGGCAGTGGTGGAGCGAGACCATCGGCTCCTCGCAGAACGACGAGAAGTTCCACGAGATGATCGAGAAGCTCGGCGCTCTCGGCCGTCACCTCGGCGGCGAGGTGTCGATCGCCCTGGCTGCTGATACCGGCAGCGGAGCCGAGATGCACGACGGCCAGCCCATCGTGATGGCCGAGGTGACCGACGAGGCCGCCTTCCGCGCCGTGCTGGAGCAGGAGATCGCCGATCTCAACAGCCGCCATGGCGGCGAGCACGCCCTGCAGATCGTGACCGATCCGGCCTCGGTGCCGGCGGGCGAGACCGAAGGGGCCTGGCTGTGGATCGGCAACGGCCTGTTCGTGGCCACGCCGAGCGGCGACGCTCTCCGCCAGGTGGCCGCGCTGGCCGGCGGAGCGCCCAATCCGTTCACGGGGACGAGCTTCCACGCCCGCATCGCCGAGGAGTACCGCGACGGCGCCGGCTGGCTGCTCTCCGCCGACCTCGCCACCCTGGTCCGCGAGGACCGCGAAGGCGAGGCGGACGCCACGGCCGAGCGGATGGGCGTCTACGACCTCGACAACTTCATCGTCAACCGCCGGGAGGTCCAGGGCGGCCAGGCCGACACGCGGGCCGCGCTGACCTTCGACCAGCCGCGGCGGGGCGTCACCGCCTGGCTGGCCGCGCCGGCGCCCATGGGGAGCCTCGGATTCTTCTCACCCGACGCGAACCTGGCGGCCGCCTTCGTGGTCAAGCAGCCGACGAGCCTGATCGACGACCTGCTGGCCATCAACCCCGAGATCGCGTCCGAGCTGGAGGAGGTGCGGAGAGAGCTCGGCTTCGACCTGCGCAACGACCTGGCCGCGCCCCTGGGCGGCGAGGTGGCCATGGCGGTCGACGGCCCGCTGCTCCCCGAGCCCTCCTGGAAGTTCGTGGTCGAGGTCTACGACCCGGCCCGCCTGCAGAACACCCTCGAGCGGATCGTGCAGCACCTGAACGACGAGGTGCAGTCGAAAGGCAGGCAGGAGGTCTTCGAGATCGTCTCGGAGGAGGACGGCGGCCGGACCTTCTACACCTTCCGCGGCTCGATGACGCAGAAGCAGCTCCACTACGTGTACGAGGACGGCTACCTGGTGGCGACGCCGACCCGGGCCCTCCTGGAGCGGGCGCTCCAGCAGCGCGAGTCGGGCGTCAACCTGGCGACCGCGCCGAAGTTCCGCGACCTCCTGGGCTCGGACGGCCAGGTGAACGTCTCGGCCTTCTTCTACCAGAATCTGGCGCCGGTGCTCGACGCGGCGCGGGGCGTGGTGCCGCAGGGCGCCTTCGGCGGCGAGCGCGGGGCGGACCAGATGGCCAACCTGCTCCTCGGCCAGGGTCCGACCCTCGTCTACGCCTACGCGCAGGAGGACCGGATCCTCTTCGCCAGCACCAGCGAGAGCCCGCTGGGCCTCAACCTCCAGACCCTGGCCGGCTTCGGCGGCATCCTGGGCATGATGGACCAGGCGCACGGTCAGGCCGTCGAAGAGGAAACCCGCTAGGGCTTGAAGACGTAGGGATAAAGGCACAGGGGGCGCAGCACGCTGCGCTCCCTGTGCCCGACCCCTTCGTTTCCGATCCAAGGAGCCGTCATGTCCCATCCAATCAATCAGACCACCACGCCCGGGCCGGTGATCGAGCTCGACGGGCTGCAGGTCAGCCTCGGCGGGCGGCCGATCCTGAAAGGTTTGAAGGCCTCGCTCTCCGGGCGGTGCATCGGGCTGCTGGGCCCCAACGGAGCGGGCAAGACCACGCTGCTCCACACCCTTCTCGGCTTCTATCCGGCCAACGGAGGGACGGCCCGCCTCTTCGGCCACGACATCCGGACGGAGATGCGGTCGGTCCGCTCTCTGATCGGCTACATGCCGGAGAACGACGCTTTCGTCGCCGGCATGACCGGCATCCGCTTCGTCCGCCTGATGGCCGAGCTGTCGGGGCTCCCTTCGTCGCAGGCCATCGAACGGGCGCATGAAGTCCTCTTCTACGTCGGCCTGGGCGAGGCCCGCTACCGCGAGGTGGGGACCTACTCGCTCGGCATGAAGCAGCTCGCCAAGCTGGCCCAGGCCCTGGCCCACGGCCCCAAGGTGCTGTTCCTCGACGAGCCGACCAACGGGCTCGATCCGCCGGCGCGCGAGCGCATGCTCAAGCTGATCCGCGACATCCGCGACACCGGCGAGGTCCACGTGATCCTCTCGTCGCACCTGCTGCGCGACGTCGAGGAGTGCTGCGAGGAGGTGCTGGTCCTCAAGAACGGCCAGATCGCCACCTACTGCAACCTGGAAGAGGAGCGGCGGGCCAACCGCAAGTTCCTCGAGCTGGAGCTGCGGGCCGAACGCGGCAGCGGCGAAGAGGCCGCCTTCGCGGCCGATGTGGAGAAGCTCGGCGTCGAATGCGCGGTGAGCGCCCGGCAGCGCATCAAGCTGGTGCTGCCGGAAGGGATGGAGGTCCGCGACCTTTACCAGCTCGCCGCCGCGCGCAACGTACAGATCCGGAGGCTCGACTACAAGCGGGACTCCCTGGAAGACATCTTCCTGAAGGCGATGGAGATGGATACGGAGGTCGCCGGCCATGGCCGTGTATGAACGCAGTTACGGACGCTATACCGGGCTGACCACGCCCGAGTGGTCGCGCTTCCTGATCCTGCCGCGCTACGCCTACGAGACGGTGTTCAAGAGCAGGCTGTTCGTGTCGTTTTTCGCCCTCTGTTTCCTGATGCCGTTCGTCGGCCTGCTGATCATCTACCTGCACCACAACCTGAGCGCGCTGCAGTTCCTGCAGTTGCCGCCGGAGGAGCTGAAGCGCTTCCTGCCGATCAACAACGAATTCTTCTGGCGCGGCCTCTGGTTCCAGGGCGCGCTCTCGCTCCTGCTCGTGCTTTTCGTGGGGCCGGCCCTGGTGTCGCCGGACCTGCGCAACAACGGCCTGCCGCTCTATCTGTCGCGGCCGTTCTCGCGCACCGAATACGTGCTGGGCAAGATGTCGGTGCTGCTGATCCTGCTGTCGCTGATCACCTGGATCCCCGGCCTGCTGCTCTTCTTCTTCCAGGGCTATCTGGAAGGAGCGGGCTGGATCGGGGACAACCTGGGGATCGCGGGCGCCCTCTTCGCCGGGAGCTGGACCTGGATCCTCTTCCTGTCGCTTTTCGCGCTGGCGGTCTCCGCCTGGGTGAAGTGGAAGCCGGTGGCCCGCATCGCCCTCATGGGCCTGTTCTTCGTGCTGATGGGCTTCGGCGAGGCGCTCAACGAGATCCTCGACGTCTGGTGGGGGACGCTGATCTCCGCCTGGCACGTGATCGCGTCGATCTGGCTCTCGCTCTTCGGGCTGGACCCCTCGAACGACCTGCCGCCGGCCGGCGCCTCCTGGGTCGCGCTGGCCGCAGGCTCAGCGATCTTCCTCTGGCTCCTCTACCGCCGCATCCGCGCGTACGAGGTGGTGCGATGAACGCTCCGTCCCCGCATCCCGCTGCGGTCATGCATCCGGAAGTCCCGGACGACCGCCGCGTCATCTTCGAGAACGTCTCCAAGTTCTACGGCGAGGTCCTGGGAGTCAACCGGGTGACGCTGTCGATCCCGCCCGGCATCACCGGCCTGGTGGGACCGAACGGCTCCGGCAAGACGACCCTGATGAACCTCATCGTGGGATTGCTGCAGCCGACCCGGGGAGCGCTGAGCGTGCTGGGAGTGACGACCGACCGGCCGGAGGAGCTGTTCCGGCTGATCGGCTACTCCACCCAGTACGACGCTTTCCCGCCGGGGATGACCGGCTACCAGTTCGTCTACTCCTTCCTGCGCGTCCACGGCTTCGGCCACGCCGAGTCCGAGGCGATGACCTGGAAGGCCATCGAGCGCGTCGGCCTGGTCGAGGCCGCCGGTCGCAAAGTGGCGGGCTACAGCAAGGGCATGCGCCAGCGCATCAAGCTCGCCCAGGCCATGGCCCACCAACCGTCGGTGCTGATCCTGGACGAGCCGCTGAACGGGCTCGATCCCATGGCGCGGGCCGAAGTGATCTCCCTGTTCCGCGAGCTCGCCGCCGGCGGTCTCCACGTGATCGTGTCGAGCCACATCCTGCACGAGGTCGACCTGATCTCGGACCAGGTGGTGCTGCTCAACGGCGGCTACGTGGTGGCGGAGGGCGAGATCACGGGCGTGCGCGACGAGATGGAAGAGCAGCATCCGGCGCAGGTGCTGATCCGCTGCGACCGGCCCTCGCTGCTGGCCTCGCGGGTCTTCGAGCAGGATCATGTCGTCGAAGCGCGCATCCACGAGGACGGCAAGGGCCTGCTGGTGCGGACCCGCGACGCCGACCAGTTCTATCTGCTGCTCAACCAGGTGGTCCTGGAGAACGGGCTCGGCATCGAGACCGTGATGCCGACGGACGCCGACGTCCACGCGGTCTATCAATACCTGATCGGCTCGAACGGAGAAAAGTCGTGAGCGAGATCGTGACACAATCGGTATCCGTGCGGCCGTCGACCGGCAATCTCCCCTGGCGCCTGTGGGCGAAACAGATCCTCGCCGTCCTGCGGCTGGAGCTCCGCAAGAGCTTTCTGGGCCGGCGCGCCCTGGCCCTCTACCTGCTGGCCCTGGCGCCGGTCTTCATCCTGCTCCTGCGTGTCCTGCTGGGCGGAGTGAACGACGCGGGCGACACCGCGGAGGCCACGACCATCTTTTCCGCCGTCTATCAGGGCTTCCTCCTGCGCATGGTGATCTTCCTCGGCTGCGTGGCGATCTTCGGCAACCTGGTCCGCCGCGAGGTCCTCGACCGGACGCTCCATTACTACTTCCTGACGCCATTGCGGCGCGAGGTGCTGGTCGGCGCCAAATACCTGACCGGCCTGATCGTGGCCACGGTCCTCTTCGGCCTCTCGACCCTGGTCTCCTTCATCCTGGCCTATCTGCCGCACGAAGGCGTGCAGACCTTCCTCTTCCAGGGACCGGGCCTGGGGCACCTCGCTTCGTACCTGCTGATCACCGCGCTCGCCTGCCTGGGCTACGGCGCGGTCTTCCTCTTCTTCGGCTTCTTCTTCAAGAGCCCGGCGATCCCGGCCCTCATGGTCTTCGGCTGGGAAGGAATCCACTTCCTCCTGCCGCCGATGCTCAAGAAGGTGAGCGTCATCCACTACCTCCAGTCGCTCCTCCCCGTACCGATGTCCGAAGGCCCGCTGGCCATCCTCGCCGACGCTCCGTCGCCGTGGATCGCCATCCCGGGGCTGATCGTCCTGGCCGCGGTCCTGGTGACAGTCTCGGCGATGAAGATCCGGCGGATGGAGATCAGCTACGAGGAGGAGTAGGCCGCCCCGTCCCCCTCGCCCATGAACATGGACGAGGGGGATGCGCCTCAGGGCAATCGCTGTTCAATCTCCTGCAGGACTTCGGTTCCTGCGATCCCCGCGAACCGCCTGGATCAGGGATGCCACTCGCAATTGCAAACCATGAGCATAAGCCCCTATAGATCTGCCTGAGAATCATTGCCGTGCCGTCCCAGGACGGAGTAGCATTAAGGCATTGCCTCCACAGTTTCACACAGGACAATGCCATGAGTGGAAACCCGACAGCCGCTTTCGTATCTTTGCTGGTCCCATTTGACACCGGTCAAAGCTACGTTTTCAAGCCGTCTTCTGTCGCGAGTGCCGAGAGTGAATGGGAGCGGGCGTTCGACGGCTTTCCGCATTGGGGCTGGGAGCAGTTCCCCGATTATTTCGAGAAACCGCTGGGTTGCCTGGCCCGGCTCAACGTTCGCCCACAACAGCCAGGGATGTGCTCCCACGGCGCTTGCACACCGCTGGACGACCTCGTCCAGGCGATCGCCGGACTCGCGGGGCTTTCTTCCTGCGTGCCTTGGGCCAGAGCTGACACCACCCAGGTCCAAGCTTTGTTGTTTCCATTCGGCGTTGGGGTCCTCGTCGTGCGTTTGGATCTGGCATGGGTTACCCGTGAGGCGGTGCGAAGCTATCGGAAATACCGGCCCGACATCAGAGAGGCTCTCAGCCTCCTCGTCGCAGGGTGTAGCGACTACTACTCTTTCTGCCTCAAGACAGCCGCCGCGCGGCACCCGAAGGGAGCGGCCAGCACGCTGATCAAATTGCGTGGAGTCGACCGCACGGAAGACATCAAAGAGTCCTCTTTCTTATACCCTGTTTTCTTCGCCGAAGAGTATGACTACGACAAGCTGGTGGAAGACTATAAAGCAGCGAACGGCGGCGCGGGATCTCGTTGTCCTTACGATAGAGCAGAAGTCTATGCGGCATGGACGGAGGCTTATGCAAAGGGCCACTCGGCCGAATCAAGATTGGCTGTCGAGACCAGCTTTGTCATTGCTCTGGCTTCCTGGTACACCTTGTTCGCGATGGATCGGCTGGCCCTGTCTCGCTCCCAAGAAGCCTTCGTAGAGTCTATGGCAAGCCGGCGCCTCCTGAAAGCCAAGGAGATCCGCATGATGCGGCTTGTCCACATGGACGTCGCGAACGCCTCCCATCCCCTTCGCTGGACCACCCGGGAGAAAGACCTGCTGTTGCTCGAGAAGATTCATGAAGTCTGGGCAACGGAACGATTGTGGCAGAACGTCGCGGAGAGAACTTCCTTGCTGGAAAGCCACTACGTGGCCTTCGAGACGGAGGAGGATGAGGAGCGCTCCAGCAAGCTCACGCGCTTGGGCCTCCTCATCGCCGGCATTGCCACCACCAGCGTCGTCGCGGACCTGATCGACCTGGCCCAAAAACCTTCAGCAATGCCGCCGGCCGGGAGATTCGAGGGTTGGCTCTCCACCCATGGCTTTGCCGTGGCTCTGGCGTTTCTCCTGCTGCTGGTCGCTGTCGCCCTGGGGGTCTGGATTTTCGAAAAGCTTCCCCGGCGCGCCAGAACGACATCTTCAAGAAGAGCTGCGCCGAAGGGCCGCATGGCCCCTGGAAGCGACAGCAGATCCGCGATCTCGCTGGGGCCGACTACTGCATCGCTGCAATGAGCATGGAGAGGGATGCCCTGTTGTGCGAGTCTCCTGGGCTAACCCGCCTTCAACGCCAACACCCGCTGCGCGTCCTCCTCCCGCTGCCTTTCGCGCAGCAGGCCCGCCAGCGTCTCGAGCTGGTGGTCCTTGAAGATCCAGCCGCCGCGGGCCAGGGCTCCCATTTGGGCGATCAGATGGGTGATCTGCTCGCCGGAGGGGTTGTCGAGGGTCGTATCGGCTCCCACCTTGCGATAGATCTCCGCGAGGCGGTCGAGCAGGGCGTCGAGAGCCTTGTGGTCGAGCCAGACACCGCGTGTCATGACACCGGCGGGATGGCGGAGGTTGGCGGTGGAGAGGAGAGGGTCCGCGTCGAGGAGGACCAGGTCGGCCCGCCGGCCGGCTTCAATGGAGCCCAACTCGTTCGGGCGCTCCAGAGCCTGTGCCGCGTTGAGCGTCGCGGTGCGCAGCGCCTCCAGGGGAGAAAGACCCAACTCTTCCATGATGCGAAGCTCGTCGAGCAGCGCGAAGCCGGCGACCATGTGCGGATATCCGCCGCCCGAGTCGGTGCCGGCGAGGAGCCGGGGATGGATCGGCAGGAGGTCCTGGAAAATCTTTTTCGAAAGATGGAAGACCTTCTCGTGCCCATCGCCCGAGCCGGTTTCCGCAGCCTCCAGCCAGCGACGGCGGGTGCGGACCGGAACGTAGCGCATCTCCTCGGCGGTCTGGATCAGACGCTTCGCCTCCTCTCCGCGGAGCCCGGTCCGATAGGTGTAGAAGGTCGGGCAATTCCAAGCCGCGCCTCCCTGGGTCGCCGCCACGTAGTCCTCATCGGATAACGTGAGAGAACGGTCGAGGATGTAGCCCTTGAAGTGCTCCAGGGTGAGCTGACCGCCCCGGATGGCTTCCGCCACGGTGATGTCGTGCGGGATGTGCCCCACGACCCGGATTTCGAGCTTCGCCGCCTCGTCCAGGATGGCCTGGTAGACCTCCTTGGGCAGCACGTTGTGAACCTTGATGAATTCGTAGCCGGCGGCCTTCTGCTCGCGGACGACCCGCCGGGCCTCCTCCGAGGTCTTCACCACCGTGGCATACATGCCCATGGGCATGGCGTTGAGGATGTGACCGGCCACGAAGCGGTCGGGCATCAGCACGCGGCCCGTCCGGATGCGCTCCCGCAGCCGCAGCATCCAGGGGAAGCCGCACATGTCCCGGACCGAGGTCACGCCGTTGGCGAGGTGGAGCAGCGTGTCCGCGTCGGTCGCCGTCGAATGGACGTGCATGTCCACCAGCCCAGGGATGAGGAACCGGCCACGGCCGTCGATCCTCGCGTATCCACGTGGCAGCCGGACCGCTCCCGCGGGAGCCACGGCCTCGATCCGTCCTTCGCTCACCAGCACCGTGCGGTCCGCCAGCCGCTCGCCCGCGGCGACGTCGATCACCGTCACTCCGGTAACGGCATACCGGCCCGGCCGATGGCGGGCCGACAGCTCCTGAATCAGACGCTGAATGTCGGTTTCCTGGAAGAAGAACGCCCAGGGATCGACGTCGGTCGCAGCCTTCGGCGCCGGCGTGACCGGCACTGGTCTGGAAGCCGCCGTGGTCCTCCCGGCTGGAGGAGCGCAGGCGGCAAGCAGGGCAATCAGAAGGAAGAGGACGGGAATGCGTCTCATGGCGATCAGATACGTGCGGGAGGGGCTCGAAGTTCTGAGCCCCTCCGGGATGAAGACGGCCCCGCGTGACTATTCGACCATTTCGATCAGGAAGCCGTGAGTCAGGGAGGCCGGAATCAAGAAGCGGTCCCGGCCTTTGTAGTTGAAGGTCTGCAGGTCCAGACCGGTGTTGCCGTTGACGAGGGCGCGGGCGGTTTCGAGATCGCCGACCTTGACGCTCAATCCCAGGATTCCTTCCCCGCGCTCCGCTGCGAAATCCGCGACCAGACCGGGGCCATCGGGCTCCAACAGGGCCAAGGTGTTGTTGTTGTACCGCACCTCCGCGCCGCGAGCGCCCAGGTAGTGGATCTTCTTGTGCTTGAAGCGGACCTCGAGGCCGAGGCCCTCGTAGAAAGCAATGGCCGCATCCAGATCCGACACCACCAGCCAGAGCGTGTCGATCTTCTGCGCCGTGTTGGGGTGCGGCTGGGGAGCCAGGACTGGAAAATCGACGAACATCTGCTGCACCTGGGCTTCGTCGTAATCGAGGAAGAAATTGGAGTTGTCGGGGGCAACTCGCGCGGTGAGGATGATCGAGCTCCACAGAGGGGTGAGCCCAACGAGCTCGCCGGTCGATTCGAGGGTGAGGGGTAGCGCTGGAATCGGACCGATGTTGGGATAGCCGGCGCCGGTCAGGAACGTGACCGCCTGGGCGGCGTCGACCACGTCGGTCCCGTAGAACTTGCCGCCTTCGTGGTCCTCCAGGAAGGCCAGGAACGGCGCCGTGAACTCGTTCAGCTCTGTGAAGGCCAATATCTCCAGGTACGTCTGGTCACTGAACCAGATCAGGCTGTTCTTGGCTCCCAAGGGGGACAGCAAGGCGGGTGTGGCCGAGAACCCGAGCTGATCGGTGAAGACGTCCACCGCGGCGTCGAAATTCTCCAAACGTACGAGCGCGGCGACATGATCGATGCCTCTGCCGTCGCCCAGATCCTGGGCCGCGGCCTGGCCGCCGAGCGCCAGGAGCCCGCACATCGCTGTCCACAGAATCCGCCGTGCGTTCATGTCTCACCTCCTGTGTCTGGACTGGCCAGATAGTAGACCCTGGAGAGCCAAGCATCCAGGGCCTGCCAGTGTACAGGATGTGAGACGGCTAGCCCGCCTTCAGCGCCAACACCCGTTGCCCAGGCGCACCGGAGAGGCTAGCAAGGGGTCCATGTGCAGGTGCCGCCGGATTCGGTACAACAGAGATCCCCACCGCTCCCGTCGCAGCCGAGGCACTCCCATTTCAAGGTGGAGCACTGATCGCCGATACCGTCGAGAGGATCGTCGCTGTCGCATATAGCGATGCAGTTCGGCCGCGTTGCGGGGCAGGGCGGCTGTGCCGCCGGCCCGCCGGGAGCGACGAGGACGGTGTTCGCGCAGTTCGAGCATCGGGTCTCTTCGAACTTCACGCTGTTGATCTTTTTCAGGTCCTCGCGGGTGAGATAGACCTGCCTGCGGGAGCCCTCGGCGGCTGGCTTCGAGCAGGCGGAAAACGAGCACAGGCCGAGAATCCATAGAGTCAGGATCAGAGTCGTGGATCTCCTGATTGCCTTGGACACGGTTTCCTCCTTTCGTTCTTGAAAAACCATCCAATCTCCTCAGGCGACCCGAAGCGCGGCGGCGTTACACCGCGGACACGGCCGAAGGCCGGTCCGGCTCTGGAGAAAAAGCTCGTCGAGGGATGTCGATCTGGCGCCGGCTCGTTCCACTGGATTACGGGTAGGCCCCGCCTCGGATAAAATCGGCTGCCGCTGGAGGATCCGATCATGGCGTGGAAAGTCCGTCGAGAGATTGATCCGGATCGGCGCGGCGCCTCCTCCGAGGTCCCCTTCCCGGTGCAGGGGAAAGTCGGACGCATCGAGGATCCGCCGCCCGCCGTCTTCTTCAAGAAATACGTCCAGGCGAACCGGCCGGTCGTCATCAGCGGGGTCATGGAGGAGTGGCCCGCCCTCGGCCGCTGGTCGTGGGACTACCTCGCCGCGGTGGCCGGCGACTGCTCGGGCGAGGTCATCGTCTCGCGCAACGGCCTCTATCCCGACTACGTCACCCAGCCATCGCCGATGACCAGGGTAGAGATGCGCTTCGCCGAATTCCTCCGCCGCGCCGCGCCGGCCGCCGGCGCCGAGCCTCTGCCGCCGGTCCTCGGCCCCGGCGAGACCTATTACCTGTACGGCAAGTCCTACCTCCTGGACGCCGTGCCGGCCCTGCGCGCCGACCTGCGGATACCGGCCTGCCTCGGCTCCGTGGCGCAGCCCTTCCAGCGCCTGTGGATCAGCTCGACCGGCTGCGTGACGCCGCTGCACTACGACCTGTCGAACGGCTTCCTCTGCCAGGTGCGCGGCTCGAAGCAGGTCTGGCTCTTCGACCCCGGGCAGTTCGACCGGCTCTATCCACGCGGCGCGCAGTTCCCGGGGCTCGACAACTTCGAGAGGCAGAGCCAGGTGGACATCCACCATCCGGACTACGAAGCGTTCCCGGAGCTCCGCCGGGCCGCGGCCCTCGAATGCCACCTGCGGCAGGGAGACACGCTCTTCATCCCCTCCAACTGGTGGCACGAGGTCGAGACGCTGGAGCCGTCCCTCTCCGTCCAGCTCGCCTTCGCGGGGGGAACGGTCACCAGCGAGCTCGCCGTGCTCTCGGACCTCTTCAAGACCAAGAAGCCCGAGGAGCTGATGACCGAGCCCGCCGTCCAGCGGCTGCTGCAGGACCCGACGATGATGCAGGCGGTTCTGCGGATGATGGCGGGGCCGGCGCGCTGAGCTTCGATCGGGATCTCTTCGCGGATCTGCGGCTGCGCAACCAGCGCATCGCCGGAGCCGGCTTCGAGCGGCCCGGCGAGGTCGTCGCGTGGATGGGCGCGGTCCAGGCCCAGGATTACCTCGCCGCGCTCTGGGCGCTCGGGATCCGGATGAAGACGGCCAGGGAGGCGGCGATCGAGCGCGCCATCGCCGACCGCACAGTCGTCCGCACCTGGCCTCTGCGGGGCACGCTGCATTTCGTGGCGCCGGCCGACGTCCGCTGGATGCTCGCGCTGCTGGCCTCCCGGGTGATCGCGGGCCGCCGGGCGCGCTACCGGCAGCTCGAGCTCGACCAGGCCATCTTCGACCGCAGCCGGGATCTGCTCACGCGCGCCCTGGAGGGCGGGCGGCAGCTCACGCGCGACGCCGCGTACGAGACGCTGGAGGCAGAGGGGATCGCCACCACCGGCCAGCGCGGCATCCACATCCTGCAGCGGCTGGCGCTGGACGGGCTCCTCTGTTTCGCCGCCCGCCAGGGCAAGCAGCAGACCTTTGCCCTGCTCGAGGAGTGGGTCCCGCGGGCCAGGACGCTGGAGCGCGACGAAGCGCTCGCCGAGCTGGCCGGGCGCTACTTCAAGAGCCACGGGCCGGCCACCTTGCAGGACTTCACCTGGTGGTCGGGGCTGACTGTCGCCGACGCCAAGAGGGGAATCGAGCTGGCCAGGCCGCGCCTGGAGGTCATCGGCAGCCGGGCCTACTGGTCCGCCGCGGAGGCGCCGGGCGCGGAACCAGCCGCGAGCCCGGCATCGCCCACGGCCTACCTGCTGCCGGCCTTTGACGAGTACATCATCGCCTACAAGGACCGCGGCGCCGTGCTCGACCCGGTCCACGGCGGACTCATGTCCAGCAACGGCATCTTCTATCCGACGATCGTCCTCGACGGCCAGGTGGCCGGCACCTGGGCGCGCGCCTTCCAGAAGAAGTCCGTGGTCATCACCCTGTCTCCCTTCGCCCCGCTGAAGAAGAAGGAGCGGCAAGCCGTCGCCGCGGCGGCCGAGCGTTACGGCGCCTTTCTCGGCATGCCTGTCGTCCTGAGCCCCGGCGAAAATTGAGCCTCGGCAGGCCGCTAGATCAAGTGGTCGTATTCATCGACTCTGCGCTCGTCGATCCCGTCCTGCTGGTCCTTCCACAGCGGGTTGTCCGACTCCTCGAGATGAAACGCAGGCCGCGTCGTCGGGCCGGTGAGATGGACCTTCAAAGGTAGCCCCGCGGTCGCCTCGTACAAGGGAATGTCATTCGCCAGAGCACCGCGCATGGGCGGCTCGGAAGCCTGGCCCTCGTCAGACCAGAGATCGAGGATGCGCTGGAACGACTCTTCATCCACTTCGGCCCACACTCCCCAGTTGTACGCGAGCTCCCGGCCGCGCACGGGAATAGGAAGCACGCCTCGAACGAAGAAGCGCCGGTCGTCGATGGAACAGAGATCCTCGCCTTCCACACAGCGCTCGCTCCGCTCTTCCTCCTCCAGCTCCGCAATCGGATCCGGCCGCTTGAAGGAAAGCTCGATATCCGACCGAGAGTGCACCTCGCCGCAGATCGAGCACCGGACGTCCTCTGTA
>DASVEF010000103.1:0-18827 GCA_036380715.1 Thermoanaerobaculia bacterium
GCTAGAATCGGCCCGCCATGGATTTCGTCTGCAAGACCTTCGACGAGCTGACCGTCCGCGAGCTTCACGATCTTCTGAAGCTGCGCTTCGACGTGTTCATCCTGGAGCAGCGCAGCCTCTATCCCGACATCGACGGTCTCGATCCGGAATCCCTGCACCTGCTGGGGATCGAGGACGGGAAGATCGAGGCCTGCGCCCGGTGGCACGAGGAGGACGGCGTGGTGCGCCTGGGGCGAATCGTGGTCAGCCCGCGGATGCGTGGCGGCACCGGCTCACGGCTGATGCGGGAAGCCCTGGCCCGCATCGGCGACCGGCCGGTCCGCATCCACGGCCAGGAGCACCTCGCGGGCTTCTACGGCTCCTTCGGCTTCCAGACCGAGGCCGGACCGTTCGACGAGGACGGCATCCCGCACCTCGTCATGCTCCGGCCAGGAACCGCCGCAGAGCGGAACAACGGGTAGACTCATCATCTGACGGAGGGCTACGCCATGCCCGAGCTCCCGGACATCGAGGTCTACCTGGAAGCGCTACGGCCGCGGATTCAGGGGCAGCCGCTGGAGGCGGTCCGCCTGGGCAGTCCGTTCCTGCTCCGCACGGTCGAGCCGCCCGTTGCGAGGCTCATCGGAAAGCGGGTCGAGGATCTCCGCCGCCTTGGCAAGCGCATCGTGATCGGCTTCGAAGGCAAGCTGTTCGCGGTGCTGCACCTGATGGTCATGGGCCGCCTGCACTGGAAGAAGCGCGGCACCAAAGTCCCGGGGAAGATCGGCCTCGCCGCCTTCGATTTTCCCGCCGGCACCCTGACGCTCACCGAAGCCGGCTCGAAGAAGCGGGCCTCGCTCCACCTGGTCGCGGGAGAACGCGCGCTCGCCGCCTACGATCCTGGAGGCCTGGAGGTCCTGAACGCGGATCTCGAGGCCTTCCAGGCCGCACTGACCTCCGAAAACCACACCCTCAAGCGTGCCCTGACCGACCCCCATCTCCTGAGTGGCATCGGCAACGCCTATTCCGACGAGATCCTGCACCGCGCCAGACTCTCGCCCTTCCGCCTGACCCGCAACCTCACACCCGAAGAGACCGAGACCCTCTTCCAAGCCTGCCGCGACGTGCTCGCCGAATGGACCGAGCGCCTCCGGTCGGAAACCGGCGACGGCTTTCCTGAAAAGGTGATCTCGACTCGCGAAGACATGGCCGTCCACGGCCGCTTCGGCAAACCCTGCCCTGTCTGCGGCACCCCCGTCCAGCGGCTCGTCTATGCCGACAACGAGGCCAACTACTGCCCGACCTGCCAGACCGGCGGAAAGCTTCTGGCGGATCGGGCGTTGTCGCGGTTGCTCAGGGAGGATTGGCCGAAGACGCTGGAGGAGTTGGAGGCGCGCAAGCGTGGGGGCGGGGTGGGTTGATGGAGCTGCGAAGAGCCTACAGGTATCTATAAGGAATTACCGGTTCTTCCAGCGGCTCGGGTGACGGGCATGATGGACCACTCCCAAGACGAAGATACGATCCCGCCGCTGGACGTAGAAGACTCCAAAGGGAAACCGCCGGAGGTTAGCGCGCCGGACGTTCTCATGAACGACTGCGAAGCTGGCGGGATACGTCCGAATCTGGATCAGTACACGATCGAGCTCGTCTCGGAAAGCGAGGTCCAAGCCTGGAGCCTGCCTGGCATACCACTGTTGTGCCTCCAGGACATCCCGCTCCGCCGCCGAGCTGAGCCGCGCTCGAATCACCGAGTTGGCCAGATCTCAGCTTTGACGTCTTCCCAATCCCGGCCCTCTTCGGTCTCGAGATCGGCAAGACGCTCATCGAGGAGGTTCTTCTGCCACTGGGGCAGAGGAAGAGCATCCCGGTTGTCCAGACTGGCCCAGATCGCCTCCGCGATCTCCAGTCGCTCCTCCTCGGGCAACTCCAGGACTCGCCGCTGAATCTCTGCCTTGCTCATGACACCAGTATAGAGCATTGGAGACCCTCCCTACCCAAACACTGACCGTCCAGGTACCATCCACACGTAAACTCATCCCACTCCCATGCGCCGCGCCGACCGCCTGTTCCAGATCGTCCAGATCCTACGCCAACGGCGGCTAACGACGGCTCGCCGGCTTTCGGAGATGCTGAAGATTTCGGAGCGGACGACGAGGTGGCGGCGAGCAGGCGACGAAGCAGACAGAGACGGTGCGGATGTCGACGGGACGGCGCAGTTTGTCCGCGAACCGTTGCTGCTGAGCGGCGACCCTGCCGTCCGCTCGAGCAGGCAGGGGCGGCACCTGCCACTGGCCTGGCTCCTCCTGAATGCCTCCAAGAGACCATTATCTTGCCCGCTGCAAAGGGTGGTCTTCTGCAACTTCCGTCGCCTCCTCTGTAGGTTTCCAGAACTGACTAAGCCAAAGCAAAAGATGCTGAACAGAGATTAGCCACTCCGACACCATCTGCCGAGTGACTACATGCTCAACACCGCTGTCATCGCGAAACGAGGTAGCTGCGCGGTGAGCCGCTTTGTTCCGGGCCCGAAAGAGAAAATCAATATCTTGGAACCGCTTGGGATCACTTTGCTTGAAACTAACGCCGAATACCTCGGCAAAGCCTTTATCTAGGAGTTCTGGTACAGGCGTGCGGGCTTTATCGGTGGCATCCAAATATTCATAGGTTATAGTCTGCTTCGCTGCCACCTCACAGCAGACAGCGCCTTCGATTATAGCTCGCCGCATGTTTTTTCCCTCGATAGCTCCCAGTGAATCAAGAAGAATCTCCTCAGCAAGAGAAGGTTGAATATCATGTTCCAGAAAGAATGTTAGGTCTTTATCATTATGCGGCTGAAGAGTGTTTTCAAGGTAAGCGGGTTTGGCCCACGTAGCTAAAATATATTGGAGGCCGGTTTCTATCTCTGCCCCGCGTTCGTCCAGCCACTTCGGCGGAGTCAGGTCCAGAAAGCTGAAGGGCTCTAGCAGGGGGTATCGCAAAGCATACTTAAAAAACGCCAAGAGGCGGTTTATCGCTAGCAATGCGGCATTCGTGCACTCGTCTACACGAGTTCTGTAAGCCTCGTGCCAAGCCAGATGCTCAGGACCTGGAGGGCCTAGCTCCCTCGGAGGCGGAGGCGCAAGGGGGGGAAGGTCGGTCGATTCTAGCCTGGCTACCCGAATCTCGATTCGACTGACTTGGCAGATGACTATCCCCCTGTTGGGTGATTCCTGCCTGGGGAGTTCATCGACTACAAGGGTAATCTCAGTATTCAATCCGCTGATTGTCGCCGAGAACTGGAGATCGGGAACCTTTGCCTGGAGGGGTCGGGTAACAAATAGCTTGCGTTGGAGACGAATATCATATACAGCGGTGAGGCGCCTTGGCTCACCACTCATATCAGGTTTCCTCCATGGCTGCTCTCACTCACCGTACTCTCGTCCATTGCGAACCACCCTGTGACGGCCAACGTTCTTGCCGCTCAGCGGCGATGTAGTCTCCACTGGAAGGGCGGAGTTGCGCGATCATTCCCCAGCCGCTCCTTCGCGGATCGCCTCCTCCATGTCTTCGAGCGTCACACCCTTGAACCGCGGCTTGAAGATCCCGAACAGCGACATCAGGTCTACATTCTCCGGGCGCATCTCGACGACCTTGTCCTCGCGGACTTGGAAAGAGACCCGATGCCCGGCCTCGAGGCCCAGTGTCTTCCGAACCTCCTTCGGGATGGTGATCTGACCCTTGCTCGTGACGGTCGCGGTGGGCATCCTTACTTTCCCCCTCTTCTCCTTACTTTGGAGCAAGGAAGCCCGCTCTGCAACCCCCGTAGCGGTTCGGCTAACTGGATCGCCGGCCGTAGACGGCCGGGTGGTAGGCGCCGCCCTTCTTGATGAGACGGAGTCGGCCGTCGGCGAGCAGGCGGCGGAGGCAGACGGAGACGGTGGGCAGAAATAGGCGCCTGGCACCTCTAGTGACCGGTCCAGAGCTCACAGCCGGGACCCTGAAGATACAAGGGGTGAGGCCCTTGCTCGCTCATCGAGTTTGGGCTAAACCAGTCGCGTGAAGCCCTGCTCCTGAGCGAGCACCCGCTCAAAGGTGTACGTTGTCCGCGCACCCCTGGCATGCGCCTTGGCTCCGATGAGGCAGTCGGAAAAATCGGCCTTGCTTTCCTGGTATCTGGCGATCACCTGGCGCAGGACCTCCCGATCCTCAAAGACGAAGAGATCTCCTGCGAGCAACTCCTGCATCGCCGCCAGGACGTCCCCTCTCTTGGCCCGATAGCTGGATTCCAGCACCCACTCCACCTCGCAGAGCACCGGATCGCTGACGAAGCATCGCTCTCCAGCATCTGCCGCTTCCTGCAGGAGCCGCTCCGCCAGGACTGTTTGACCGGGGTCGTCCTTCACGAGGAGGCGGATCAGAATGTTCGTATCGAGGGCGATCACCGCCGCGTAGCCTCCTTGAACCGCTCAGCAGCCCGACGTTTGACCGCCTCGTTCATCTCCTCGATCGTGACTGGCCGCTCTCCGGCGAGATGGTGAAGAAGACCGGGCAGCCGACCGAGAGGGCTCCGGGTCTCCGGCCGAACCAGAAGGTTGCCCTGATCGTCGAAACGGAAGACCAAACGGTCGCCCTCCTTCAAGCCGAGGCGCTCGCGGACTTCCTTCGGGATCGTGACTTGTCCTTTCGAGGTCAGAGTGCTCGCCGACATTGTTCCTCCTTACGAGGAGGCAGTATACAGCTTCTCGGTAAGGAAGCCATAAGCTTCACTTCTGGGCGCCGGATCGCCGGCCGTAGACGGCCGGGTGGTAGGCGCCGCCCTTCTTGACGAGGCGGAGGCGGCCGTCGACGAGGAGGCGGCGGAGGCAGACGGAGACGGTGCGGGCGTCGACCGGCCGGCGGAGCTTGTCCGCGAACCGCTGGTTGAGCTCCCGGGCCACGCCCTCGGAGGTGAACGTCTCCTCGCTTCCCTTGGTTGCCACGATCCGGGCGACCATCTCGATCTTGGCCCCCCGCCGGCTGGCGTCGATCTCCTTCTCCACCTTCGGCGGCGGAGCTGGGGGCTGGCCCTGCACGACCTCTCCGGCGGCCGATACCCCGGCCTTGAAGGTCTCGTACCGTTCGCGCACTCTCGCCAGCGCCTCGGCGTGGAGCGCCCGCTGCTCCCGATGGAAGACCTCCTGCTGAGCATGAAAGGCCTCCTGACTCTCGTGAAGGGCGATCTGCGCCTCCATCTCGGCCAGGACCTGCGCGATCGACAGGTTCGGATTCATGGCGTCCTCCGGAGTTGTCGTCGCGACGATAACTCGCGACGCTGCAACACGGCAAGCCGCGTCGCGACAACGACAGGAAACGTTGCGGCAAACTCTCCCTGCGCTGCGACATCGCCTCTCGCCGCGGTGGCGCCGACAGCCGGCGAGGTCTTGACGTCTCGAGACCCGGCCGCCGAGACAGTTGACTCAGCCGCAGCGTCAAGTGACGTTGCGGCGAATCAGTTGACGCTGCGGCTGAGTCAACTCACTCTGCGGATAAGTCAAGTGACTCTGCAACAGAGCACCTTGACTCTGCGACTGAGCAAGGCAACTCCGCCGCAGAGTCAACCGGCTTTGGCGCAGCACAGAGAGACACTGCGGCGAATCTGGAGGCTCTGCGGCGGAGTCGACCGACTTCGCGACAAGTCTTTTCAACACTGCAACAGAATCCCCTGACGCTGCGACTTAGCATCGGGATTCGCCGCAAAATCAGGTGACTTTGCCGCGAAGCCCGAGGAACTCGCCGCGGCGCTGCCCCACGCTGCGACATCGTTCCTTGACCCGGAGAGCGAGCCTTCCGATGCTGCAACAAAATCTGCCGACGTTGCGACATCGAAACCAAACTTCGACGCAGCGTCAGTTGACTCAACCGCAGCGTCAGTTGATGTTGCGGCATATTCATCGGCTCTGGCGCGTTGTCTCCCGGCTTTGCGCAAAGGCTCGGGCCTCGCAGAGGCCGTCGAGCCACGGTGTCGCCGCGGGCTCGGACTCAGAGATGGCTACTGGCTCCCTTGTCGCGACGTTCGGGGACGTTGCGACAAAGAGGGTTGCGCGGCGGCGCGGTTTTCTCGACTCTGCGACAAAGTCTGTTGACGTCGAGGCAGCGGCCGCCGACTTCCTTTCCTGTAAAATCATCCCACTCCCATGCGCCGCGCCGACCGCCTGTTCCAGATCGTCCAGATCCTCCGCCGACGGCGGCTGACGACGGCTCGCCAGATCTCGGGGATGCTGGAGATCTCGGAGCGGACGGTCTACAGGGACATCCGCGACCTCGTGGCTTCCGGGGTGCCGGTGGAGGGGGAGGCCGGGGTCGGGTACAGGCTGCGAGGTTTCGACCTGCCGCCTCTGATGTTCTCGCAGGAGGAGGTGGAGGCGCTGGTGCTCGGGGCGCGGATCGTCCAGAGCTGGACCGATCCTCAGCTCGCGCGGTCGGCAGCGGAGGCGCTCGCCAAGATCGAGGCGGCGCTGCCTCGCGACCGGAGCCATCTGGTGCGCGCCACGCCGCTGTTCGCGCCCGAGGACCACTTCCGGGCCGAGATCGCTATCGACCTCGCGGCGCTGCGCGAGGCGGTGCGGGAGAGCCGGCGGGTCCGCTTCCGGTATACGGACGCGGCGGGAGTGGCTTCCGAGCGGACGGTCCAGTCGCTGGCGCTGTCGTTCTATGGGCCGGTCTGGCTGCTTGCGGGGTGGTGCGAGCTGCGCCAGGAGTTCCGGACGTTCCGCCTGGACCGGATGCAGGACCTCGAAATCCTGCCTGGAAGCGTGCAGCCGGTGCCAGGCCGCACGCTCCAGGACTTCCTTGCCGTGATGGGAGCGGAGATCTAGCGGCTCACGCCGTCACTTCCGCCGGCGCTTCCATGTACGGCATCGCGGGCACGCGGCCGAGGAGTCGGGAGTAGACGGTCAGGGCTCCGCGGTGGTGGGCGGTGTGGTCGACGAGCGCTCCGACGATGGCGCCGCGGGGCGCGCCGTCCATGATCCCCTGGGCCGGCAGCGGCTGCGCGAGCTCTTCGGCCGAACGGGAGCCGATGACCTGGGACGCGCGGGAGAAGGCCGCGTCCAGCCAGGCGCGCGCCGCGGTGAGCGAATTCACTCGGTTGATCTGATCCGTCAGCTTGTCCCAGTCCATGTCGAAGCCTTCCGGCCGGAAGGCCCCCTCGACGAACCAGTCCACGGTCTGCGCCGCGTGCGCCACCTGCTGCGCCACGGTCCAGGTCCCTGCGGCCGGCGCGAACGCGGAGTCTTCTTCGGTGAGGCAGCGGGTCGAACGGTCGAAGTAGGTCTTGGTCTCCTTGAGCTGCGAGACGAGCGTTTCCGGGGTCATGATCTCTCCTCTCTCTCGATGGGTGTGAGTCGGCTCCTTCCGACAAGAGAGAAGATCCCATACCCCTCCTGACAGCGTCGTGTCAGGAGGGTTGAAAGCTCGTCACAGACCGGGATCGAGGAGCGCCAGCCCCTCCCGGCAGGCGGCGGTGTGCGGGTGCTCTTCCCCGAGGGCGCTCGCGAAGACGGCCAGCGCTCGGCCGTAGAGGGCCTTCGCCTCGTCCGTCCGGCCGAGGTCGGCCATCAGCGTGGCCAGGTTGTGGACGGTCAGGGCCGTGTCCGGGTGGTCCATCCCCAGGGCTTTTTCCTTGATGGTGAGAGCGCGCCGGTAGAGGTTCTCGGCCTCGACGGCCTCTCCCTTGGCCTGCCGGATGGCGGCGAGGTTGTTGAAGTTGACGGCCAGCTCGTAGTGCTCCGGCCCGTGGACCTTTTCGAAGACGGCCAGCGCTTCCCAATACAGCCCCTCGGCCTCGTCGAAGCGCCCCTGGGCGTCGAGGATCGCCGCCAGCGCAGCCTTGTCGGCGGCGACGTCCGGGTGATCGGGGCCATAGGCCCGTTCGCGGATCTCGACGGAGCGCCGCGCCCAGGGCTCGCCGGCGGCGGCATTGCCGCGGGCGTGCTCGAGGCCGCCGAGGTTGTGGTAGAGCGACGCCAGGTCCGGATGCCCAGGCCCGAGCGCCACCTTGGCGATGGCCAGGGCGCGCCGGTAGACGCGCTCGGCTTCGTCGTAGCGGCCCTGGTATTTGTGGAGAACTCCGAGGCCGTTCAGGAGAGCCGCGATGTCGAGGTCGTCGGGCGCGAAGGCCATCTCGGCCATGGCCAGGGCGCGGCGGTAGAGCTTCTCCGAAACGGTATAGCGCCCTTGTTCCTGGCGAAGGTTCGCGAGCTGGCTCAGCTCCTGAACCCGCAGCCGGATCGCGTCAGAGCTCTCAAACTCCCACTCGGGAAGGTACGGAACGGCGGTCTCCTGAACGGCGCTCAACATGGCGGATCTCAGCGGCGGACCACGGTCTGGTTGTGGTTGATGACCACGCCAGGTCGGACTGCGGTCTGGCTGTGGTTGATGACCAGGCCGGGGCGCACCACGGTCTGGTTGTGGTTCGGGTTGATGCCGGGACGGATCACAGTCTGGTTGTGGTTGACGGTGACACCCGGGCGAATCACGGTCTGGTTGTGGTTGACGGTGATACCGGGGCGCACCACGGTCTGGTTGTGGTTAACGGTGGTACCAGGACGGATCACGGTCTGGTTGTGGTTCGGGATCCGGATCGGCAGCGGACGGGCGGAGTTGGACGTCGTATGGCTCATGGGTGGATCCTTTCTGTATAGGCTCTGTGGGCCGAAGCCCGTTACAGGAGGAGGAACGTACGGCCGGAGGGTTTTCCCTCACAGCCGCGGCCTCATCCGGCCCCTCTCACCGCGATCCGAGATGCTCGTGGACCTCCAGGGCCACGACGCGGTGACCCGCTGGCGTGAAGTGGCCGTCGACCGGATAGAAGAGCAGCTCTCCAGGAGCCTTCTCGGCCCGGGCCTGCAGGGCTGGGGTGACGTCCAGGTATTCGATCCCGTTCTCGCGCAGGAGGTCCGCGATGCAGCCGATGGTGTGGGCCTGCGACGTCCGCTCCAGGGCACTTCCGTAGACCGCGTATTTCGGAGGCATCAGAAGGACCAGTAGATTCGCTCCGGCTCCGGAAGCGCGGTCCGCCATCCTCCGGAAGATCCCGTCGGTGACGTCCCAGACTTCGCCGAAGCCGTGGTGCTCCAGCCGGTTGGCGACCGTCCGGAAGAGCTTCAAGCGCTCCCACAGGGGACGCGGAGGCGGCTCTCGCGCCTCGCGGGGAACGGGGACGTTGGTCAGCTCCAACGCGCCGCCGCGGCCGAGCAGGAATCTCGGCTTGGCATAGGCGCCATGCCCGCGCTTGACGCTGCGGAACACGTCCGGCGTGTGAAGCCCGAGGAGGACCAGGTCCGGGTGGTACCGCAGCCCGCGGCTTTCCAATATGAGAAGCTGCTGATCCACACCGTACCCTGGAACACCGAGATTGATCACCTCGGCGTTCCGCAACCTCCTCTCCAGGATGGCGAGATAGCTTTCCTCGACTTCGACACCCTGTCCGAACGCGAACGAGTCGCCGAGACCCACGATCCGCAGGATTCCGGGAGACGCCTTCTCGGAGTACTCGCGGTCGGCGCGGAAGCCCTGTCTATTGATTCTCACGGACACGTCGAACTCGGAAGTCCGATGCCGGATCCCCGCTCCCGGGGTCAGGCTCCAGCCCAGGAGACTGTCGTAAGCGGAGACCTTGGGAGCTTCCACCCGCCGGGCCGGGCTCCCGGCGCCTCCGCTGGCGCGCAGGACGACCTCGGCCGCAACCAGGGCGGCCGCCAGAGAGACCGCCAGGACGGTCAGGCGGATCCACCAGATCCTGGCAATCCCAGGATGCGCCTGGGGCCGGCTCTTTGCCGAGAAATCCATAACAGCTCGGAAAGAGATTGCTGCAATTCTCGCGCCGGAGGCGGTCTGTAAGGTTCCACCCAGCTCCGAGACTACCCAGGACAGAGGGCGGGAATCGATCCCGCCGAGGAGATCAGAGGGGGAGCGGGGTCAGGGCAATCTCCAGAGCGGCGCGCTGAGGAAGCTCGACCGTCCGCTCGTCCGCAAGGCCTCGGGCGGGGTGGGAGAGCACCAGCCGATACCGCCCTGGCTCCAGGCCTGAGATCCGGATCTCTCCTCGTTCGTCGGTCACGGCGGCGCCTCCTCCCTGGCTGGCGGTCCCGATCGCCTCGACCCGGACATCCGCCAGCGGAGCGCCGTCGAGCAGGACGCGGCCGGAGAGGGTCAGTCCCTGGCGGAAATCGAGATCGGCGATGGCCGGGCTCGCGCCAGCGGCCACCCGCACGGGAGCTTTGGCCTGCCGGGAGCCGGGAGGCACGGAGGCGGCGGCCATCCAGTTGCCGGGCAGGAGCCCTTCGATCCGATAGCGGCCGTCGCCCCCCACGGTCCCGGTCCTCACTCCGAGCTCCGGCGAGAAGGCCGACACCTTGACGCGCGCGAGGTCACCGGCGTCGAGCCCCAGGAGCCGCCCTTCGAGGATGGCGCCGCGCTCCAGGCGCAGCTCGATTCCTTCGACTGGAGTCTCAACGAGCTCCACCGTGAGCTGGGCCGGCGAAAACCCTTCCCGGCTTGCTTCGAGCGAATGCCGGCCCGCGCTCAGGCCGGTCAGGCGGAAGGAGCCGTCGGCGCGGCTGCGGGCCGAGGCGCTGTCGGCTCCGGCTTCCGCCAAGCGGACCTGGGCGCCGGCCACGGGATCGCCCGCTTCATCCACGACGCGGCCGGCGACCGCGAGCCCCGGCTCGAGGACGAGGTCGATCCGGTTGACTCCCGGACGGAGGTCGAGCGGCCGCTCCACCTGCCGGTAGCGGTCATGATCGGCGAGGACGAGGACCGCACCCGGAGCGAGGCCATCCACCCGGAACCGCCCTTCGGCGTCGACCTGGCGGTCTTCCACAGCGCGCGCTCCGTCCTCGGGACGATCCGCTGTCGCCGGGCGCACGGCGATGCGGGCGCGGGGCACCGGAGCGCCCTGGGCGTTGCGGACGGTGCCTTCCAGCGCCGCCGAAGGCGGCAGCACCAGTTGGACGCCGTCGAGCGGCTCCAGCGGCTGAAGCTCCAGGCCGGAGACCTCGGTGTCCTGGTGCCCCGGAGCGGAGGCGCGGAGCCGGAGAGCGCCGGGCGGCAGGCCGCGGATCTCGAAACGGCCATCCGCCGCCGCGGCGACCTGCAATCCGTCGATCCCGCGCGCTCCGGACCCCGGCGCCGGGCTCACCCAGGCCGCGAGGACGGCGCCGGCGATCCCCTCGCCCTCTTCATCCACGACCTGACCCGAGAGCCAGGACCCGGGGGTCAGAACCATGACGACGGGCGGGTCAGGCGCGGCTTCCACGCCGGCGATCTCGGCCGGGGCGTAGTCCGGATGCTCGGCCCGCAGGTCGACCGGCTCTCCTTCCCGCAGGCCGCCGAGCCGGAAGCCTCCGTCATCGCCGGTCGTGGCCCGGATGGGCGGTTCCTCCGGCGCGCTCTCTCTTCCGATGGCGGTCGCGCGGACCTCCGCTCCCGGAATCGGGCGCCCCTCAGGATCGGTCACCACACCGGCCAGGGTCACACCGCGCGGCAGGACGATACGGCCGAGGTCGAGGTCGCGCACGGGCTCAGGAAGGACGACCTCCGGCAGGACCGGGGCGGGCAGGCCCGCCTTGCGCACGTCGAGCCGGTAGCGGCCGGCGGGCAGGTCGGCCAGGAGGAACCGTCCGTCCCGGCCGGTCGTCACCTCCACAGCCGGCGAGCCGGCGCGCAGAGGCTGGAGGCGCACTCGGGCGCCGGCCGCCTCGGATTCTGTGCGCCCCTCAACCGTCACGACGGCTCCGAAGACCATGGCGCCGCGGACCAGCACCAGCCGGACGCCCTTGCGCGGCTCGCCAGGAGCGAGCGGGCTCAGCGGCGACGCAGTGGAGGCCGGCCCCGGCGGTCTTCCGGGGTGCTCGAGACGGGCGCTCAGGGCCAGGGCCGCGGCGGGCGGCAGACCGTCCAGGCGAAAACGGCCATCCGGCGCGCTCGCGACGGACGGGCCGGAGGGCAGGAGTGGATCGACGAGGATCCGGGCGTCCGCCACCGGACGGCCTGACGGATCGACGACCCTGCCTTCCACAGAGGCGGCCGGCTGCAGCCGGACCTCCGGCGGGAGCGAGCGGGCGTCGAGGCTCGCCGAGATATAGCCGGGCGCGGCCAGGCGCAGCCGGCCGGGTCCGCTCGCGGTCATCTCGAACGTTCCGTCCGGCGTTGTGAACACCGCGTTTCCCTCCCCTTCGATCCAGGCGAGGGCACTCCCGATCGGACGGTTCGTGGCGGCGTCCACCACGCGGCCCCGGAGCCGGATCGTCCGGGTGGCTTGCGCCAGATCCTTCCGCGCCGCATCGAGCCGGATCAGCAGCATGCGGCCATGGCCCCGGACGGGAGCGGATTCGGCGTGGAGCTGAGACAGGGCGCGGACCTCCAGGACTTCGCCTTCGGCGCGCTGGAGCATGGCGGTGCCGTCCGGGCCGGCTTTGGCGAAACGCGCCGCCGGGAACCATACGGCGTGTCGATCTACGTCCTGAGAAGGCGTCGCTCGGACCAGGGCGCCTTTCAGCGGACGACCTTCCCGGTCGGCGACTGCCACTCGCTGTCCGGCGTCCAGTTGCAGGATGGCAGGGGGGAGCTGAGTCCCGTAGAGCAGGGGGTGAAGCGGAGCTTCGACGGATACGTAGCCTGGGGCGCGCACGGTCACCCGCCAAAGCCCCGGCCCGGGCGCTTCCAGGGAGAAACGGCCGTCGCGGTCTATCGTGGCTGCGACGACCGGAGCAGGATCAGCGCTCTCTCCTTCGCGGACCAGCTCGGCCCGGGCGCCCTGGACCGGAGCTCCGCCCGGCCCGAGCACCCGGCCCGAGACCGGCAGCGCAGCGGCCGGCCCAAGAGGAGCCAGAACGAGCGCTGCGGCCAGCGCGGCCAGCCGATCGCGCTTCAGAAGGGGCAGTCCGGACTTCCGCAAGTGGCGATACCCGTGCACCAGGAGAAGGGATAGTGGCAGTTGCAGCAGGCGCCGGCGCTGGTGCCGCAGCCGGATGAACTGAAGTTGCAGCTCGCGGAGGAGATCAGGTACCGGTCGCTGCAGTAGCTGCCGTCGCATTCGTTGCGGTAGCGCTTGGCCGCGAACTGCTCGATCGTGAATTTGTTCCAGTGGACATCCGAATCCGTCTCGCAGCGGCCGAGGTCTTCGACGAAGACCCACTTCTCGTTGCGCGGATCGCAGACGTCACCCCATCCGTCCGTGTCACAGTCCGCCTGACTGGAGTTCGCCTGACAGAGGCAGTTGTCGGATTCGTTGGCAACCCCGTCGCCGTCGTAGTCGGGGCCACCTCCGCCGCAGGTGGTCCAGTTGCCTCCGAAACCTTCACAGGGGGTGTCGCAGGTGGCGCCGGGCTCGCCGCAAATGCCTTCGCAAGCGTTCGGATCTCCACACCAGTAGGGGCCGTCGACTCCCTGACACCACTGGGCTTGAGCTGAAGAGGGAATGAAGAGGAGCACGAGCAGGAAGGAACCGAGGAGCAGGCCGGTCTTCACAAGGAAACTCCTTTCTGAATGTGGGTCGCTGGTACAGCAGGACAACGACATACTTCTCTCGCGGCGGGACTGGCTGGGGTGAGCGGCAACTCGCCTTTCACCACGAAACCACTTAGCTAAACGTATATACCAACATTGAGCAGGAAGTCCAGGTCTCTGTAAGGTTCCGGCGGCTGCCGAGACTACCCAGGACAGAAGGCGGGAAATCGATCCCGCCGAGGAGATCCTGGAGATGTCCGAGCCCGGCCGCCTGTTCCGCCCATTGCGCTATACCCGTTGGACCCTGCTTCCGGCCCTCGCCACCGCTTTCGCCGTGGCGGCGCCGGCCCGCGAGGAGCCTGGCCGTCTGCGCCTGGAGCCCTGTCATCTGAAGGAGTTTCGGGAGGAGGTGCTCTGCGGCAAGCTGCGGGTCTGGGAAGACCGCGCGGCGCGCTCGGGACGGACGATCGACGTCCACGTGGCCGTGCTGCCGGCCCTGCGCCGCGAGAGCGCTCGCGATCCGCTGTTCCTCCTCGCCGGCGGACCCGGGCAGGGGGCGCGCGGCTACGCTCCCCTCGTGCCGATCGCTTTCCAGGAGGTCCGGCGCGGGCGCGACATCGTCCTGGTCGACCTCCGCGGGACCGGCGCCTCGAACCCGCTCGGCTGCGACGTCGGCGATCCGCTGGAGGCTGCGAGCTCGCCGGACGGCGTCTTCGATCTCGCCCCCTGCCGCAAGGCTCTGAAGGCGGATCCCCGCTTCTACACCACCGGGCCGGCGGTGGACGACCTGGACGACGTGCGCGCCGCTCTCGGCTACGAGCGGATCAACCTCTGGGGCGGCTCCTACGGCACCCGCGCGGCCCTGGTGTACGCGCAACGCCACCCCGAGCACGTCCGGACCGTCGTGCTCGACGGCGCCGCTCCGTTCGAGATTTCCCTGCCGCTCTACAACGCCCGGGGAGCGCAGCGGGCCCTGGACCGCCTGCTCGCCGACTGCGAGGCGGACCCGCTTTGCCGCAAGGCCTACCCCGATCTGCGCGGTGAGACCGAGGCGCTCCTCGCGGACCTCGATCGGGAGCCGGAACGGACGACCCTCCGCCATCCGCGGACCGGCCGTCCGTTCGACCTCACGGTCACGCGCGGCGCGTTCGCCTCGGGGCTGCGCGGCATGCTCTACACGCCCGGGCACGCCAGCCTGATCCCCTCGGTGGTCCACGCGGCCCGGAGGCACGACTTCGACCCCTTCGCCGCCGCGGCCCTGGAGACCGCGGCCTGGTCGACGGAAACCATGAGCCTCGGCCTCACGCTCTCAGTGCTCTGCGCCGAGGACGTGCCCCGGATCACGGATGCCCAGGCCGAGCGCGAGGTCCGGGGCACGTTTCTCGAAGATTTCGAGATCGAGGCCTGGCGCCAGATGTGCGCCCAGTGGCCGCACGGGCCGGTGCCCGCGGACGTCGCGAACGTCCAGCCTCTCCAGGTCCCGGCGCTGATCCTCTCGGGCGACCTCGACCCGGTCACACCGCCGCGCTGGGGCGAAGTCATGAAGGCTCATTTCCGCAACGCCCGTCATGTGGTCGTGCCCGGGGCGGCGCACAACACGTCCAGGACCGGCTGCGTGCCGGACCTGATCGCGGGCTTCATCGACAAGGGCCGCGCGGACGGGCTCGACGCCTCCTGCGTAAAGAAGACCCGCCGGCCTCCTTTCGTGATCGATTCGTCGGGCACGGCGCCGTAACGGAGTACGCGATGATTGAAGCTCAGGGACTGCATAAGCGATTTGGAAAGACGGTCGCCGTGGAGGAGGTTTCTTTCACGGCTCGCGACGGATGCGTCACCGCCCTGCTCGGCCCCAACGGGGCGGGCAAGACGACGTCGCTTCGCATGCTGTACGGGCTGCTGCGGCCGGATGGAGGCAAGGCGCTCGTCGACGGCGCCGACGCCGGGGGCGATCCCCTGGCGGCGCAGCGGCGGCTCGGCGTGTTGCCCGATGCTCCCGGGCTCTATGGACGGCTGACCGCCCGCGAGCACCTGCTCTACGCGGCGCGGCTCCAGGGGCTCTCCGCCCGGGAGGCCGGCGAGCGGGCGGCGGCGCTCATCGAGCGGCTCGACATGAAGGGGATCGCCGACCGGCCGTCCGCCGGATTCTCGCAGGGCGAACGGCGCAAGGTGGCCCTCGCCCGCGCCCTGATCCACGATCCTCAGAACGTGATCCTCGACGAGCCCACGAACGGCCTGGACGTGCCGAGCACCCGCGCCATGCGTGGCCAGGTCCGCGAGCTGGCCGCGAGCGGCAAGTGCGTGCTGTTCTCCACTCACATCCTGCAGGAGGTCGCGGCGGTGTGCGACCGGGTGGTGATCCTGGCGCGCGGCCGGGTGGTGGCCGACGGCACGCCCGAGGAGCTGCTCGCGCGGACCGGCGAGGCCAACCTGGAAGACGCGTTCGTCCGCCTGATCGGGACCGAGGAGGGACTCGGAGCATGACCGCCAAAACCCTGGCCGTGTTCGTCAAGGAGGCGCTGGACGCGCTGCGCGACCGCCGGTCGCTCACCTCCGCCCTGATCTATTCGCTGTTCGGTCCGCTGGTGATGGGCATGGCGCTGTCGGCGGTCGCCAAGCGCGGCTCCGAAGGGACTCTGGAGCTGACCGTGGCCGGCGCCGAGCGCGCTCCGTCGCTGGTCCGCTACCTGGAGCAGAACGGCGTGGAGGTCCGCCGGCCCAGCGTGGATGTGCGCAAGGCGGTGCGCGCGGGGGACCTCGACCTGGCTCTCGTGGTGCCAGGCGATTATGCCGAGGACTTCCGCGCTTCCCGGCCGGCGGGCCTGGAGCTGGTACACGACGGATCGCGCAGCGACGTCCGCGGGCCGGTCCGCCGGGTCCAGTCGCTCGTGGAGCGCTACAGCGGACAGGTGACCGCGCAGCGCCTGACCTTGCGAGGGATCAGCCCGCAGGTGGCGCAGCCCGTCCGGCTGGCGGAGGTCGACGTCTCCACCGCCGCCTCGCGGGCCGCTCTCGCTCTCGGCATGCTCCCGATCTTCCTCCTCATGGCCGTTTTCATCGGCGCCATGAACGTGGCGATCGACACCACCGCGGGCGAGCGCGAGCGGGGCTCTCTCGAATCGCTGCTGGTCCATGCCGTGCCGCGAAGCGATCTCACCGTGGGCAAATGGATGGCCGCGTCGGCTTTCAACCTGCTGGGCGTGGCGCTGACGGTGCTCGTCGCGGTCCTGGTGCTGCGCTGGGGCCGCCTGGCGGAGCTGGACGTCCCGCTGGCCCTGGGCACGGGCGACGCGCTGCGCATCCTGGCCCTGCTGATCCCCCTGGCGCTCTTCGCGCCGGCGCTCCAGATGCTGATCGCCCTGTTCGCCCGCAGCTTCAAGGAGGCCCAGACCTATCTGTCGCTGCTGATGTTCGTGCCCACAATCCCCGGCTTCCTCTTCGCGTTCCAGCGGGTCGACACGGAGCCGTGGATGCACACGGTGCCGGTGCTCGCGCAGCAGGTCCTGATCGGAGGCCTTCTGCGCGGCGAACCGATCGATCCGGCGGCGCAGACCGTGGCGGCCGTCGCGACCCTCGCCGCCGCGGCGGTCTGCCTCTTCGTCACGGCCCGGTTGCTGCGTCATGAACGGATCGTCCTCGGCCGCTGAGACCGGCGTGTCCGGGATAGACTCCCCGGCACACGAGGAGACTCTGCCTTTGCCCCGAGCCCTGGAGGAGCGGTACGACCGGATGCTGCGCGAGCACGGTCCGGCCCTGCGGCGCGTGGCGGCCAGCTACGAGGCCGACCCCGCGCGACGGGAAGACCTCTTCCAGGACGTCTGCCTGGCCCTCTGGCAGGCCCTCCCCCGCTTCCGCGGCGAGTGCTCGGAGCGCACCTTCGCCTTCCGCATCGCCCACAACCGCGGCCTCACCCACGGCTGGCGCGCGCGGGGATCGGCCGCCGCGGACCTCGAGGAGGCCGGCGAGATCGCCGATCCGCGGAGCGATCCGGAGAGCGAAGCCTTCGAAGGGGAACGCCGGACGCGGCTGCGGTCGGCCGTCCTCCGGCTCCCCTTGCCGGCGCGCCAAGTGGTGGTGCTCAGCCTGGAAGGGCTCGGCAACCGGGAGATCGGCGAGGTGCTGGGACTCAGCGAGAACAACGTGGCCGTACGCCTGACGCGCGCCCGCAAGCTGCTGCGCCAGGCCCTGGAGGAAGGAGCGCGAAGATGATCGATCCCGAATGGCGGAGCCTGATGGAGGACTGGCAGGCCGGCGGGCCCGAGGCCACCCCGGCTCCGCTTCCGGAAAACGAGATCCGGCGCATCCGGCGCAAGGTCCGGCGGCGGAGCTTCGGGCTGATCCTGCTCGCCGCGGGAGAGATCCTGGCAGCCCTCGGAACTGTCGCGTTCCTGTTCCACGACCTCCCGCACCGGCACCGGCCGGTGGACCTGGTCGGGTTCGTGGGTACGGTCATCCTCTTCATCGTGGCGTTCGTCTTCAGCTACTGGAACCGGCGGGGCGTCTGGTGGCCCGCGGCCGAGTCGACACGCACCTTCGTCGAGCTCTCCGCCGAGCGGTGCCGACGGCGGCGGCGGACCCTGCGCTTCTGCCCCTGGCTTTTGGCCGCAGAGCTCGCCTTTCTTATCCCCTGGGCTGTCTGGGCCTTGCTCTCCCGGACGGAGCCCGCACCTCTGGAGACCTGGCTCGCCGCCTTCGGCTGGATGGCGCTGGCTTCCCTGGCTCTCCTCGGTGGGGGCGCCTGGTACAAGCGGCGGACGGTGCGCGAGCTGGCGGAGTGGGAGGAGCTGCTGCGCGGACTGAGAGAGTGAGAGGTGCCTCAGAGGTCCTCGTACAGTCGCCGTTGCGGGCCCTCACCCCCTGGCCCCCTCTCCCGTCACCGGGAGAGGGGGAAAACGCAGAAAAGAGAAGGGGTTGGGCGGGGGCGCCCCTCTCCCGGTGACGGGAGAGGGGACGGGGGTGAGGGCTCAGGCGATGCGGCCTGCATTTTCGAGACACCTCTGAGACGAGGCCAGATCCGCGGTAGGCTTGTCCCGCTTGATCGCCGATTCTTCTTCTCCACCCGTTCCTGCCCGGAACGCCCTCTGGCCCGGGCTCGTCCTGCTCGGGATCGCCCTCTACAGGGTCTGCTTCTGGGTGCCGTGCGACGACCACTGGTGGCACATGCTGACGGGCCGTCTGGCCCTGGAGACCGGCCAGGTGCCATCCACCGACCCGTTCAGCTTCACATTTCAGGGCGCTCCCTGGATCAACTGGGAGTGGCTCGCGGGCGTGGTCATGGGCCTGGCCTGGGAGGCCGGAGGCCACACGATGGTACGCGCTGTTGCGAGTCATACGTCCTGGATAGCTGCCCTGATCGCGGTTGCCGCCCTGCTGGCGAAGGGCGGCGT
>DASVEF010000104.1:0-20943 GCA_036380715.1 Thermoanaerobaculia bacterium
TGGCCTTTCTGAGCTCTATCGAAGAGCAGGAGCTTGCCATCAGCGTCCACGCGCTTTGCGAGCTCTACGCGGTCAAGCGATTTCCGCGATAGACCTCCTCATTGCCAGCTCCGCCCTCCTGGAGAAGGCAGCCTTGGTTACCCGTAACCTCAAGCACTTCACCCGGGTTCCTGGACTCGAGGTGCTGAGCTACTGAAGGGCCGGCGGAGAGTCCCCGCCAGCGCCTCCACAAACCCGCCCGCGATCCTTCCGTCCGGGTCGAGGTCGGGATCGAAGATCGTGACTTCCATGCCGATGGCCAGCCCGGTGGAGAAGGCGGCGCTCAGGATCTCGTCCAGCTCTTCGTAAGCGAGACCGCCGGGCTCGGGAGAGTCGACAGCCGGCATCAGGTCGACGTCGAGGACGTCCACGTCAAGGTGGATCCAGACGCCTTCGACGCCGTTGCTCCGCAGGCGGTCGAAGCTGTCGAGGACGGCCTTTCTCATGCCGGTCCGGCGGGCTTCGGCGAGGTCGCAAGAGCGCATGACGGTGCGGGAGATGCCGAGGAGGTCGGGCGGATAGCCTTCGTCCTCGTCGCGGTGGCCGAGCAGGACCACGTCGGTCTCGCGGACGAGCGGGCGCAGGCTGCGGAGGTCGGTCAGCGGGTCCGGTCCGTGTCCGGTGACCAGGGCCAAGTCCATGCCGGCGGCCCCGCCGCTCCCGGAAGTGTCGGGCGTCGCCAGGTCGCGATGGCCGTCGAGGAAGAGGAGGCCGAAGCGGCCTCTTTCGCGGAGGGCGAGCGTCGTTCCGAGCAGAAGGCTGCAGTCTCCGCCGAGGACGAGCGGGAACCGGCCGCCGTCCAGGAGCCGGCCGACCGCGTCCGCCAGCTCGACGGAGTAGCGGGCGATGGCCGGAGCGTTGCGCACTCTCGTGTCCGGATCGCGCTCGGGCGAGTAGGGTGGAGCGGGGACGCGGCCGGCGTCTTCCGCGCCGAGGCGCTCGATCAATCCATGCGTGCGGAGGACATCGGGCATCCGGCGCACCCCGGGCTCGCGTCCTGGAGCCGGCGGCTTGAGCCCGAGGTTGGTCGGCGCGTCGAGGACGGCGATGCGAGGCACGGACGGAGTATAGCGGGACCGCTACTTGCGCTTCTGATCCCCACGGTCTCCCTGTCCTTTAGGGGCCGTGGTCTTCGCCTTCTTCTTGACGTCCTGGCTCAGCGATTTGCCGACGTCGTCGCTCTCCTTGAACCGGCCTTTCTCGTCGCGGCGGACGTAGCGCTTGTCGGTTCCGGTGTCGATCAGCTCACGTTTCGAGGCCATGGCATCTCCTGGTGAGTGGTTCGGTCATGCCGCTCTGCGCGACAGCAGGCAGGCGGCGTAGCCTTCCAGCTCTTCGGCGCGGTGGGCGGCGGTGTGCTCGCGGAGGACTCTCGCGCGGGCGCGCTTGCCCAGGGCGCGGCGCTCGGGCTCCGGGATGTCGCGCAGGTATTGCAGGACGTCTCCGGCGTGTCGCACGGTCAGGATCTCTTCGCCGAGCTTGAAGATCGACTCCAGGCCCGGCCAGTAGTCGGAGAGGATCGGCGTGGCGCAGGCCGCGGCTTCGAACAGGCGCACGCTCGGCGACCAGCCGGCGGCGATCATGTCGGCGCGGGTGACGTTCAGGGTGAAGCGCTGCGCGTTGTAGAAGGCGCGGTGCTCTTCCGGCGGCAGGTGCTGGATGCGTTTGACATTGCGCGGCCAGCGGATGCTTTTCGGGTATTGCGGTCCGGCCACCACGAAGCGCCCCTTGGTCCAGCCGCGCGCCGGCTGGACCAGCAGGCGGTCCACCGTGGGCTGGCGGTCGTCGCTGTAGGTCCCCATGTAGCCGAGGTCCCACTTCACCCCGGCCTCGTCCGGATAATAGAGGTCGGGATCGAACGAGCAGTAGAGCGGCCGCGCCATGGGCGAGCCGAATTGCCTTTCCAACCGCTTCAGGGTCGGCCCGCCGGTGAAGGAGAGGTAGGCGTCGTAGAGCGGGATCAGCTCGGGCGTCAGGTATTCGTAGTCGCCGCGCGCGAGCTTCGCCAGGGTGACCGGCGTGTCGATGTCGTAGAAGGCGGTGGCGCCGCGGGCGGTCTGCGTCACCCATTCGCCCACGGCCACGCCTTCGGGCACGTAGGAACCCACGACCACGAAGTCCGCGGCGCGCACGGTGGAGGCGAAGCGGTCTTTCAGATCGTCCAGGCTGGAGTAGAGGTCGGTCTTGCCGTATGGCGGATCGGGGAGATCCCGGTTGTCCGCGTACCAGGGGACGTCGCGCTCCAGGAAGCGCACCCGGTGCCCGCGCGCCGTCAGCTCGCGGACCAGGCCGCGGTAGGTGGTCGCGTGCCCGTTCCCCCAGGAAGACGTGATCGAGAGGCCCAGGATGACGATATCCAGGGGCTGGCTCATGGCAGGACCTCCACTCCGGCGGCGCTCCTTGCGCCCGATAAGGGTTTCTGGTGGGGTTTTTGATGGATGCCCAGGACGGCCTCGACCTGCGCCGCCCGGTGGGCATAGGTGTGCTCGGAAAGGGTGCGCCGCAGCGCGGCCTGGCCGATCTGGCGCGCCCGCTCCGGCGTGAGCTCCCGCAGCCGCTCGGCCACTTCGTCCCCGTCTCTCGCCACCAGCACTTCCCGGTCCGGCTTCAGGAACAGCTCGATCCCCACCCACTCGTCGGTGATCAGGCAGGCTCCGGCTCCCGCCGCTTCGAAGACCCGCGTCGCCGGCGAGAAGCCGTAGCGGGCCATGCTCTCGCGGCTGATGTTCAGCACCGCGAGCGGCGTGCAGTTGAACGCGTTGTGATCGCGCGTATAGACGTGCCCCAGATATCTCACGTTTTCCGGCATGGGCTTGTCGCCCCAGCCGTTGCCGCCCAGCAGGAAGGTCCGTTCCGGCAGCTTCGCCGCCGCGTTCAGAAAGAATTGTTCGACCCGCTCCTCGCGGTCCGGCAGGCGGTTGCCGAGGAACCCGAGGTCCCCTGCGAAGCGCGGCTCCGGCGCGACCGGATGATGGGTCGAGGGATCGAGCGCGTTGTAGATCGGCACGCACTCGCGCGCGCCGAAGCGCTTGTAGGCCTGGACGACTGGATCGCCGCCGCCGTAGGTCAGGACCAGGTCGTAGCGCGGCACCAGCGGGCGGAACGGGTCGCGGAGGTTGCTCTCCAGCCGGTCGAGGGTGGCCGGGGCGTCGACGTCCCAGAAGATCGCCAGGGCGTCCGGCCGCTTGACGTCCAGCACTCCGGCTTCGAGAAGCTCGTCGAAGATGCCGACGCCGCTCGCCTTGACCACCAGGTCGGCGTCCCGCGCCTCGTCGAGGACGCGCAGGGCGTCCGCTTCGGTCGCCGGATAGACCACCACGCGCGCCCAGTCGGGGTCGTCGATGTCGCGGTGGCTCTGGCGCTCGAAGGCGTCGGGCTCGTAGAAGGTGACCCGGTGGCCGCGCTCGGCGAGCGCCCGGATGATCCCGCGGTAGTAGGTGGCGGCTCCGTTCCAATAGGCCGAGACCAGGCTGGAGCCGAAGAAGGCGATGTTCAGTCCGGCGCTCATCGCATGACTGCTCCCATGGGAATGCGTGAATTCAGGGCGATCCCCCGGAGCTGGCGGTCGATGGCCAGCAGCTCGTCCACGCGGTGGGCGCAGGTGTGCCGGTCGAGGATCGTCCGGCGTCCCGCCCCGGCGATCTCGCCTGCCATGTCCGGGTCGTGCAGGAGGTCGCGAAGACACCGCTTCATCTCTTCGCCGTCGCGGGCGACCAGGTAGTCCCGGCCCGCGGTGAACAGCCCTTCGGCGTCGTCCCACGGGGCCGAGACCAGCGGGATGCCGCAGGCCAGCGCCTCGAAGGGACGGATCGTCGGGATGCCCGGCAGGGCCTCGGCGTAGGGGCGGCGCGGCACGTGGACCGTGACGGCGTAGCGGGCGAAGGTCCGCGGCACTTCGAAGTTGGGGAGCCAGCCGGCGTATTCGAGCCCGGCCTCGGCGAGGGCCCGCCGGCCCTCTTCGGGATAGCGGACGCCGTGCACCCGCCCTTTGAGGCCCAGCTCGCGGACCGGACCGATCAGGAATTCGTGCAGCTCGGCCGTGCGCTCCTCGTCGCCCCAGTTGCCGATCCAGACGAGGTCGCCTTCGCGGGGCTCGCCTTCCACCGGATGGAAGACCCGGGCGTCCGCGGCCTCGTGCCAGGTCCAGGCGCGCTCCGCCCACCCCTCGCCCAGGTAGAGGTCGCGGATCACGTTGCCGAAGGCGAGCACGCCGTCGTAGCCCGAGAGGTCGTAGGCGGCCATCTGCTCGCGCGCGGTGACGGACCGGTGGTGGGTGTCGTGGAAGAGCAGCCGGTAGCGGGCGCCGCGCCGGCGGTGCGCGCCGATGCGGCGCACCAGGTCGTGGTCGTTCCACTCGTGGACGACGACGAGGTCCGCGCCGTCGAGGGCTTCGTCGAGGCCCTCACCTCCCCGGCCTTCGGCCGGCCCATTTCTCCCGGAGGGAGAGGGGTGAACTTTGGGAAAAAGAAATTCGGGTTCGGAGGAGGAGGCTTTCTGTTGAGATTTCTCCCCTCTCCCTCTGGGAGAGGGGTTGGGGGTGAGGGTATATCGCGTGCTCCACAGGCCGGGGTAGACCTCGTAGAACCGTTCGAGCGCGCTCTTGCCCCGCTCTTCGGCGAGCAGGTTCTGCAGGCTCCAGGCGTCGTGGGGCTCGTAGACCCGGACGTCGTGGCCGCGCGACAGCAGCTCCGTGGCGACGCCGCGGAGGAAGTGCGCGTTGCCGTGGTTCCAGTCCGACAGCAGCGAGTGGACGAACAGGACGATCCGCATGGAGCGACCGCCTAGACCGCTACCTGATGAGGAAAGCTCTCCGCGAGCGGGTCCTCCGACTCCTGTTCGAGGATCTGGCTGTAGGCCTCCAGGTAGCCGTCGACCATCCGTTCCGGGGTGTGCTCCAGGGCGCGGTTGCGGGCTCCGGCGGCGAGCGACTGGCGGCGGTCCGGATCCTCGATCAGGCTGACGATCGCCGCCTCCAGGGCGTCGGGATCGTCCGGCGGCACGAAGACCGCGCGGTTGCGCCAGATCTCGCGCAGGCTGGGGATGTCCCCGAGCACCAGGGCGCAGCCGGCGAGAGCGGCTTCGAGCACCGACAGGCCGAAGGGCTCGTAGCGGGCGGGCAGGGCGTAGATGGAGCTGCGGCCGAGCCACGCCGCGAGGGCCCTCTGGGAGAGCCGGCCGAGCAGGCGGGTGTTGTGCGGGCGGATCTCGCCGCCGTCCGGATGGTGGTTCTCGCCGGCCACGAAGACCGGCCAGGGGAGGCGGGGAGCGACCCGCTCCAGGGTCTCCAGGTTCTTGGCCTCGTCCCACAGCCGGCCGGCGGAGAAGACCATCGGCTCCTTGGCCGTGGGGCGGAAGAGTCTGGCGTCGCGGCCGTTGGGGATCACGCGGCTGCGCGGCAGCTCTCCGTAGTGCTCGGCCAGGGCGGCGAGCATGGCGTGCGACGGCGCCGCCACCAGGTCGGCGGTGGCCAGGCCGGCGGAGACTTCCATGTGGTAGCGGTCCCAGCTCTCGGGAGCGGGCTCGCCCTTGACGGCTTTCCACCAGGAGAGCACGCAGGAGTGGCCGACGATCATCGTGGGCGCGCTCCAGGGGAGCGAGCCGTGGGTGTAGCCGTTCAGGTGGACGAGGTCCGGGCAGATGCGGCTGTCGAGGTTGCGCAGCCACTCCCCGGCCTTCTCGACGTCGCGCCAGGGGTCTTCCATCCACTCCAGCTTGAAATGGCTCTCGAACACCCGCAGGCCGGGGATGCGCTCCGCCTTGTCGTGCTGCAGATCGTTCAGGGGCCCGCCCATGGCGGCGAGCGCCACCTCGACGCCGCGCTCCGCGAGGCCGCGGGCCAGCTCCAGAGAGTACGTCCAGACTCCTCCCACGGTATCCGTGGTCATGAGGACCTTGCGAGGCAAGGGATAGTTTTCGGTCATGCCGTGACTCCCGAAGTCGACACCTACGTTGGGCGGGAAGCTATCCAAGAACCGTGCCCAATCTCCTTCTTCTTCTACGAAGCATGGCGTCCGGCCGCCACTGCGAGCTCTTCCACCTCCCGGGCTTCGACCAGCCAGTTGTAAAGGTTGCGCACGCCTTGCCGCGCATTTACACGCGGACGCCATCCGGTCGCCGCTTCGAATCTGCGGGAGTCGGAGACGTAGTAGCGCTGGTCGCCGGTGCGCCAGCTTTCGTAGAAGACCTGGGGGCGGCGGCCGTGGAGCTGGCCGATGAGGTCGATCAGCTCGAGCAGGCTGACCGTGTTGCCGGGTCCGCCGCCCATGTTGAAAGCCTGGCCGGCGATCTCTCCGATGTTCTTCTCGGCGAGCAGGAAGGCGCGCACGAGGTCCTCGACGTAGAGGATGTCGCGCACCTGCATGCCGTCGCCGTAGAGGGTGATCGGCCGTCCTTCGAGGGCGCGAATGACGAAGTGGGCGACCCAGCCCTGGTCCTCGTTGCCGAACTGGTGGGGCCCGTAGATGCAGCTCATGCGGAAGACGGCGGTGCGCAGGCCGTAGCTGCGGGCGTAGTCGATCACGTACTGGTCGGCCGTCCCCTTGGAGCAGCCGTAGGGGCTGTGGAAGTCGAGCGGCCGGGCCTCGCTGAAGCCGCGGGCGCGGATCTCCTCGTCGCAGGGCTCGTAGCGCATGCCGCGCAGCCGCAACGGCACGTCGTCCATGCCGCCGTAGACCTTGTTCGTCGAGGTGAAGAGCAGCGCCGGAGGATCGTCCTGGGCGCGCACCGCCTCCAGAACGTTGAGCGTGCCGCGGGCGTTGACCTCGAAATCGTTGACCGGATCGTCGAGGCTGGTGGTCACCGCCACCTGGGCGGCGAAGTGGAAGACCGTCTCGGCGCCGGTCATCGCCCGCCGCACCGCCTTGGCGTCGCGCACGTCCGCGATCTCGACGGAGATCCGCTCGCCGTGCGTGTCGCGCAGCCACTGGAGGTTCTTCTCGACCCCGGCGCGCGACAGGTTGTCGAGCACGCGTACGCGGCGGCCGGAGGAGGCCACGGCGTGCGCGACGTTGGTGCCGATGAACCCCGAGCCGCCGGTGATCAGGACCACCTTGTCGGCGGCGGCCTTGACGAGGCGGCTCATACCGTCAACCCCCGGGCCACCAGCTCCTCGCGGGCTTCCGCCACGCGGTCATAGGCGACCTGTCCCGCGAGCCAGGAAGCCAGCTCGATCAGTCCACGCGCGAACGGCATCTGCGGCTCATAGCCGAGGATGCGGCGCGCCAGGGTGATGTCCGCGAAGCAGTGGCGGATATCCCCGACGCGGTAGCTGCCGGTGACTTCCGGCTCGATGTCCTCGCGGCCGAGCACCTCGGCCATGTGGCGCGCGATCTCCAGGACCGTGTATTGGCGCCCGCTGCCGATGTTGAAGACCTGCCCGTCGGCCTCGGGCACGGTCAGCGCCAGGCGGCAGGCCCGGGCGACATCGGAGACGTGCACGAAGTCGCGCATCTGGCGGCCGTCCTCGAAGATCAGCGGCCGATTGCCGTTGAGGAGGCGCGAGGCGAAGATGGCGAGGACCCCGGTGTAGGGGTTCGACAGGGCTTGGCGGGTGCCGTAGACGTTGAAGAAGCGGAGGGCGGCGGTCGGGATGTTGTAGGCCCGGCCGGCCATCAGGCACATCCGCTCCTGGTCGTACTTGGAGAGGGCGTAGACCGAGGCGAGGTTGGGGGCCTTGCTCTCCGGCGTGGGCACGGGAGTCAGGATCTCGCCCGAGAGGTCGCGCACCTCCCAGTCGTGCGCCTTGAGCTGGTCGCGGTCGCGCTCCTGGCCGGCGACGAGCCCGCCGCGCGAATCGCGGTAGAGCCCTTCGCCGTAGATGCTCATGCTGGAAGCCACCACCAGCCGTTGCACGGGCTTTTCGATCAGCGCTTCGAGCAGCACGGCGGTGCCGAGGTTGTTGACCTCGGTGTAGCGGGCGATCTCGTACATGCTCTGGCCGACGCCCACCATGGCCGCGAAGTGGAAGACGGCGTCGACCCCCTGGAGCGCCGAGCGCACCGCCTCCGGATCGCACACGTCGCCGCGGACCAGCTCCACGTCCGGGTGCAGATAGCCGGGGCGCTCCGTGCCGGAACCGTGCACCTGCTCCGAGAGGCTGTCCAGAGCGCGGACCTCGTAGCCGTGCTCCAGGAGCTCGTCCGCCAGGTGGGAGCCGATGAAGCCGGCGCCCCCGGTAATCAAGACCCTGCTGCTCATGCGTTGCCCTCCGTGGTCATCACGTTCTCGCGTCCGGCCGATGAGATGGGAAGGGAAGCCGCGGGCGGAGCTCCGCCGCGCGGGCTGATAGAGCTGCGATCTCGTCTCTTGCGGATGTCGCCGTCACGTCTCCTCACCACCGCCCGCTTCCCGGCTCTCCTGCTGCTCACCGGCGAATCGAGGCTGATCGCGTCCTCGTCAGACTCTCTGGACTGGGGGACTTCGGAAACGGCTGTAGATTCGGGAACCGTTGTCTCGATACGCCGCGTGGAAGCCCGCCCGTTCTGCTTTCCAGGAAGAGCAAACTGTATGCCACGACAGATAAATTGGGATGAGGATTGGTTTTTCCCGCTTCCAGAAAGTCTGCAAGGGCTGTAACGGCACGGTGAGGAGGTAAGTTCCTTCGCGGGGAAAGGTAAGTTCTCTGTAGGATCTACATGGTTGGATCCTCACCCCCCGCCCCCCTCTCCCGGTACCGGGAGAGGGGGAGAAGGCAGCGAAATCGAAGGAAGTCTGAGCTACTTGGCGCCGGGCTTCGGGATGGTCACGTCGAGGGTGGTGACCTTGCCGAAGTCGGTGAGCGGACGGTCGCGGCCTTCCTGGGGGCCGACGACCAGGATGGTGAGCTCGCCGGGGCGGAGGTGGCGGGCTCCGGCCTCACGCACCTGCGCCGTGGTCACGGCCTCGATGCCCGCCCGGTAGCGCGACAGCCAGTCGAGCGGGTAGCCGTAAAGCTCCAGGCTGAGCTGCTGCGACAGGACCTTGCGCGGGCTGTCGACGTTGAAGACGAAGGAATTGAGGAGCGCCTGCTTCCCCAGCTCCACCTCCTGCTCGGTCGGCGGCCGGGACACGACGCCCTTGGCCTCGTCGAGCAGCGCCTGGATGGCCGCGCCGGTGGTCTGCGTCTTGGTGGTGACGTAGAGGTAGGCCATCCCCGGGTGATCCCACTCGCTGCCCACCCGGCCGCTCACCGCGTAGGCGAGCCCCTTCTGCGTCCGCACGCTGGAGAACAGGCGCGACGCGAAGGAGCCGGAGAGGACCTCGTTGAGGACCTCCAGGGCGTAGTAGTCGGGATGGTCCTTGCGCACGCCCAGGTGGCCGATCAGGACGTTGGACTGCGTCATGTCGGTCTTCTCGGCCCAGTAGACGCCGGGGCTCGGCTCCTTGCGCCAGACGGGCTCGGCGTCCTTCGCGCCGGAGCTTCTGGGCCAGTCGCCGAAGGCCTCGCGCACGAGGCGCAGGGCGTCCTCGCCGCGGAAGTCGCCGACCAGGCCAAGCACGATGCGGTCGGGCTGGAAGTACCGCCGGTGGAAGGCGGCGAGGTCGTCGCGGCGGATCGCGCCGAGCGTGGCGTAGGTGGGAGTGCGGGCGAAGGGGGATTCGGCTCCGTAGAGGATCTCCTGGAACTCCCGGAAGAGGATGCTGTCGGCCTCGTCGTTCTGCCGCGACACCTCGGCGATCGACTGGTTGCGCGCCACTTCCAGCCTGGCCGGATCGAACGCGGGGCGGCGCAGCACGTCGGCGAAGACCTTCAGGGCCTCCGGGAAGTCCTGCTTGAGCGAGCTGAGGGTCGCCCGCGCCATGTCGTTGGTGGCCGCGACCTCGATGGAGACCGCCCGGCTCTCCAGCCAGTCGTCGAGCTGGTCGCTCGGCAGCTTCGCCGTGCCGCCGGTGCGCATCACGCTGGCGGCGAGGTCCGCGAGGCCCACCTTGTCGGCGGGATCGAGGCGGCTGCCGGCGCGCACGAGCGCCGTGGCCTCGATCAGGGGGAGCTCGTGGTCCTCCAGCAGCATGACGACGATGCCGTTGTCGAGCACCACCCGCTGCGGCTGGGGGATCTCCAGCGCCGGCAGGGGCGGATAGCGCAGGTCCTGCGCGCGGGTGACCTGGGCCGCGGCGGCGGCGGGAAGGGCCAGGACGGCCGCGAGCAGTGCGGCGAGAGGCCGGAGGGGTCTCGGGGTACGGACGCTCATGGCTTCTTCTCCGGCTGGGTGACGATCATCGCGACCGTCCGGTTGGATCGCTGGAAGGTCGCGTTGGCCACCCGGCGGATGTCCGCCGGCGTCACCTTCTCCACGCGGTCGATGGAGCGGAACAGCTCGCGCCAGTCGCCGTAGAGGCGCTGGTGGTCGGCGAGCGCCTCGGCGAGCCCGCTGTTGTTGCGCAGCGAGCGGATCAGGCTCGCCTTCTCGCGCGTCTTGAACTTGGCCAGCTCCTCGGCGGACACGTCCTCTCTCTTGAGGCGCTCCAGCTCCTCGCGGATCGCCGCCTGCACCTGCTCGTTGCCCACTCCGAAGGCGGGGACGGCGAACACGGCCCACAGGTTCGGGTACTTCTCCCCGGGATAGCCGGAGAAGGACTGGACGGTGACCGCGATCTTCTTGTCGCGCACCAGCGAGCGGTAGAGGCGCGAGGTCCGGCCGTTCGACAGGATGTCGTCGATGGCTTCGTAGACCGCCTGGTCGGGATGGTTGTGGGCCGGCTTGTGGTAGGACTCCAGGTAGAGCGGCTGCGACGGGTCTTCGAGGACCGTCGTCACTTCGGCGATCTGCGGCGGCTCGACCGTGCGCAGCGGCGGCGGGCCCGGCCGCGCCGGGATGCGCCCGAAGTACCTCTCGAGGATCGGGATCAGCGTCCGCGCCTCGACGTCGCCGACGATGGCGGTGATCAGGTTCGAGGGGGCGTAGTAGGTCTGGAAAAAGCGCTCGGCGTCGCTGATGGTGAACGACTGCAGGTCGCTCATGTAGCCGATCCCCGGCTGCCCGTAGGGGTGCGCCTGGAACGAGGCGACGGTGAACTGTTCGATCAGCCGGCCGAAGCCGCTGCTCTCGTACCTCATCCGCCGCTCTTCCTGCACCACGTCGCGCTCCTCGTAGAACTCGCGGAAGACGGGGTGGAAGAAGCGCTCCGATTCGAGGAAGGCGAACAGCTCGACCTTGTTGGAAGGGAGGGAGTAGTAGTAGTAGGTCCCATCCGCGCCGGTCGAGGCGTTGAGCCCGGCTCCGCCCTCGCGCGAGAGGATCTCGTCGAACTCGTTGCGCACCACGTGGGTGGCGGCCTCCTGCTGCTTCTTCCGGAAGTCGGCGAGCAGGGCCTCCAGCTTCTTCGGGTCGGGCTTGGACGACAGCCGCTCCGCCTGCCAGGCCTGGTAGGCCGCCTCCAGAGCGTCGAGGGCCTTCTTCTCGCTCGCCCAGTCGCGCGTGCCGACGTTCCGGGTGCCCTTGAAGGCCATGTGCTCGAACATGTGGGCCAGGCCGGTGATGCCGGGCACCTCCTGGGCCGATCCGACGTCCGCCACCGTGCAGAAGGAGAAGACGGGAGCCACCGGCCGCTCGGCGATGATGAACGTCCAGCCGTTGGCGAGCTTGTGGACGGTCGTCTTCGCCTCGAACGACTTCAGGTCCTGGCCCGCCGCGGGCAGGACTGCCGCCAGGAGCAGGGCGGCGGCGAGGGTGGTTGAAAGGGGAAAGCGAGCTCTTCGGGTCATGAATACCTCATGGGAGACTGGTTCGCTACGTATACGGTAATAGTAGCTGTTTCGTTCTCGAGCCCGGGAGCCCTCACCCCCTGACCCCCTCTCCCGAGGGGAGAGGGGGAAAAAGATGCCGAGGGTCTCCCCTCTCCCTCTGGGAGAGGGGCCGGGGGTGAGGGCCCGCGGAGGCCGCTAACGCTTCACCGCTTTCGCGAATTCCTCATACGGCAGCGTGTTGAGCACGTCCTTGGGTTCCAGCCAGGCCCGCCGGGCCTGCTCGATGCCGTAGCGGACCAGGTCGAGCTCCCGGATGCGGTGGGAGTCGGTGTTGATCACGACCTTGCAGCCCAGCTCGCGGGCGAGCATCAGGTGGGTGTCCCTGAGGTCCAGGCGGTTGGGAGAGCAGTTCAGCTCGACCGCGACGCCGCGCTCGGCGGCGCGGCGCAGCACGGCGTCCATGTCCAGCTCGGCCGGCTTGCGGCGGTTGATCAGCCGGGCCGTGGGATGGCAGAAGACGTCGACCTCCGGGTGGGAGAGGGCGCGCAGCACCCGCTCGGTCTGCTGCTCCAGGGGGAGGTCGAGCTTCGAGTGGAGGGAGATCAGGACCAGGTCGAGCCCGGCCAGCATCTCGTCCTCCAGGTCGAGCGAGCCGTCGGCGAGGATGTCCACCTCCATGGCGCGGAGGATGCGGATTTCGGGGTGGCGGGCGCGGACCTCGTCGATCTCCTTCCACTGCTCGCGCAGGCGGCGGGCGTCGAGGCCGTTGGTCATCGCCAGGGCCTTGCTGTGGTCGGAGATGACCATGTACTCGTAGCCGCGGGCGGCGCAGGCTTCCACCATCTCCTCGATGGTGTTGCGGCCGTCCGACCAGGTGGAGTGCATGTGGAGGTCGCCGCGCAGGTCCTCCTGCCGGATCAGGCGGGGGAGCCGCCCGGCCGCGGCGGCGTCGATCTCGCCGTGGTCCTCGCGCATCTCGGGCGGGATCCAGGCGAGGCCCACCGCGGCATAGACGTCCGCCTCCTCCTGGCCCGCCATCCACTCCCCCTCGGCCTCTTCCGTGCCCTCTCCGTCCACCCGGAAGACGCCGTACTCGGAGATGCGCAGGCCGCGCTCCACGGCCCGCCGGCGCAGCCGGACGTTGTGCTCCTTGGAGCCGGTGAAGTAGACGAGGGCGGCGCCGTAGCAGTCGGGCGGCACCACGCGGAAGTCGACCTGGAGCCCCGATCCCAGCACGACCGAGGAGCGGGTCTCGCCGGCCATCAGGACCTTCTCCACCTGGGCGTAGTGGAGGAAGCGCTCCATGACCGGACCCGGTTGCGAGGCGATCGCCAGCAGGTCGATGTCGCCGACCGTCTCGCGCCGCCGACGGTAGCTGCCTGCGACCTCCAGCCGTTCGACCTCGGGGATCGAGCGCAGATAGTCGGCCAGCGGCTCGACGTAGCGCCCGGCCTCGGCGAGCAGCATGCGGCTGGAGTGCTGGCGCTGCTCCTGGATGCCGGCCAGGATCTTCTCCTGAGTCTTGGCGCCAAAGCCGGGCACCGCCGCGATCCGGCCCGCCTTGGCGGCCTCCTCCAGCTCCTCGACCGAGCCGATGCGCAGGTCGTCCCAGAGCTTCCTGGCCTTCTTGGGGCCGAGCCCGGGCACGCGCATCAGCTCGATCAGGGAGCGCGGCACCTCGGCCAGGAGCTGGTCGCGGAAGCCGAGCGTGCCGGTCTCGACCATCTCCTGGATGTGGCCCGCCATCTCCTTGCCGATCCCCGGCAAGTCGGTGAGCGGCCGCCCCTCCTCGATCATCCGCTTCAGGGGAGTCGTCTGCGTCTCGACCGTGCGCACGGCGTTGCGGTAGGCGCGGATGCGGAACGGGTTGGCGTTCTGGATTTCCAGAACGTCGGCGACCTCTTCCAGGATGCGGGCGATGGAGACGTTGTCCATGAGGCGGAAGTGTAGGATACGAGCCGGGAAGCGGTAGAGAGTCTGTGCCATTGAAGAAGCCGCCGCCTTCGGCTACGGTTCCCCGATGCAAGAGACGAGGGCGGCGGGCGGGTTCCAGAGCTTCGGCCTGATGTGGCTGGGGCAGCTCGTGTCGCTGATCGGCTCGGGCCTGACGCGCTTCGCCCTCGGCGTCTGGGTCTACGAGCGGACCGGCTCGGCCACGCAGTTCACCCTCATCATGCTCTTCGCCTTCCTGCCGGGGCTGCTCGCCGCGCCGCTGGCCGGCGCCCTGGTCGACCGCTGGGACCGGCGGTGGGTGATGTTCTGGAGCGACCTGGGGCCGGCCGTGGGCACGCTGGCGCTCGTCCTCCTGCTGCGCGCCGGCGCGCTCCAGGTCTGGCACATCTACGCGGTGGTGGCGGCCGGCTCGGTCTTCAATACCTTCCAGTGGCCCGCCTACATCGCGGCCACGACCCTGCTCGTGCCCAAGCGGCAGCTCGGCCGCGCCAACGGCATGATGCAGTTCGGCCAAGCCTCGGCCGAGGTCGTGGCGCCGGTGCTGGCGGGCCTGCTCATCGCCACGGTCGGCATGGCTGGCGTCATCCTGATCGACCTGGGCACGTTCGTCTTCGCGGCCGCCACCCTGCTGCTGGTGCGGATCCCCCGGCCTCCGGCGAGCGCCGCCGGCCGCGCCGGCCGCGGATCGCTGCTGTCCGAGGCGGCCTACGGCTGGACGTTCATCCGTGAGCGGCCGGGCCTGCTCGGCCTGCTGCTCTACTTCGCGATGATCAACCTCGTGTTCAGCATGGCCTCGGTGCTGGTGACGCCCATGGTGCTCTCGTTCGCTTCGAGCCAGGTGCTCGCGACCGTCCTCTCCGCCTCCAGCGCGGGTCTGCTGGCCGGGAGCGTGGTCATGGCCGTCACCGGAGGGCCCCGGCCGCGCATCCACGGCGTGCTCGCCTTCGGCCTGCTCTTCGGCGTCGCGCTGGTCTTCGCGGGCCTGAGGCCGGACCCGCGGCTCATCTCCGGAGCGCTCTTCGTCATGATGCTCGGCGCTCCGATCATCAACGGCTCGAGCCAGGCGATCTGGCAGGTCAAGGTGCCACCCGACGTGCAGGGGCGCGTGTTTGCCGTCCGGCGCCTGATCGCGCAGATCACCGCCCCGCTGGGCTTCCTCTGCGCCGGCCCGCTGGCCGACCGCGTCTTTCAGCCGCTGCTCGCCCCGGGAGGCCCGCTGGCCGGCAGCGCGGGCCGGGTGCTCGGCACCGGTCCTGGGCGGGGGATCGGGCTGATCTACGTCAGCCTCGCGGTCCTCCCCGTCCTCGCCTCCCTCTGGGGCTACGCACAGCCGCGCCTGCGCCGGGTGGAGGAAGAGCTGCCCGACGCCTACCAGAGCCAGGCGTAGCCGACCTTCAGGAAGAAGGTGCGGTCTTTTTGCGTCAGGTCGATCTGCCGGCTGTCCTCGTAGTTGTCGGAATAGCCCACCAGGAGCACGGTCTGGGGATTGAGCTTGTAGGAGAACAGGAGCTGGGAGAAGAGCTCCTGGTCCTTCGGCTCCGTCCCCTCGGGATCGTCGTACTGCGACACCCGCCGGTGGACGTCCAGGTACTGGAGGATGGCGCGGAAGAAGGTGCGCTGGTTCAGGTGGAAGAGGAACGTCCCCTGGGTGAGGCTCGCCTCCAGGAACCGGTTGCCCTGGTAGTTGAAGACCTCGTAAACGTTCCTGAGGTCGCCCGAGAAGCGCCGCCCGATCTGGAAGTCCGTGTACGGCTCCAGGTGGTAGAACTTGGCCTGCCGGGAGTTGACGAAGTCGATGACCTTGCCGCGCCGCACGTAGACGCCCAGGCCGAGGCCGCCGCTCGGGCGGATGTTGAACCGCATGTCCTGGCGGAGGTTGTCGTAGGTGACGCCGTTGAAGGTCTCGCGGTTCGGCCGCAGGCCGACCAGGAAGAGAGTCTGCCTGGGCCCCTGGTAGGTGACGTCGAAGTCGCCGCTCATGTCGGTCGTCTTGCCGTCGTGGTTCTCGATCACGTCGGCGCCGGCGTACCAGTCGAGGCGGCTGTACCAATCGTCCGGCTCTCCCCGGAAGATGCGCGAGACGTAGCCCGAGGCGTGGCGGATGTCCACTCGCGGGATGAAGCCGCTGTCGGCGCGGAATTCGGGATCGAGCGAGTTGTAGCCGGCCGCCCAGAGCCAGTCGCGGGTGGCGTGGTTGTAGTCGATCCGCCAGCCGGCGCCGCGGAAGGAGCCCTGGGGCTGGCCGAAGGCCGAAGCCACGTCGGCCGGATAGTCGGTCTCGGAGCTGAGGACCTGGAAGCGGACCGTGTCGGCGTCGGCCAGCCGCAGGCTGCCGTCGACGCCCGCGACGTGGTTGGAGTAGCCGTCGCCTTCGCGCGCGGTGTAGAGGAGGCCGACGGTCGAGGTGGCGCCCACGTCGCGGCGGTAGCGCACGACGCCGCTCGTGATGTCGCGGTCCTCCGAGAGGAAGTCCGAGCTTTCGTTGGCCGGGAAGATCAGGTTGTTGATGCGGTCCTGGGCGACGAAGACGCCGAATGCGTTCTTCCCCTCCTTGCCGGTCACCTTGACGCCGGCCTCCGGGTCGGCCACGGTGCGGGTGAACACCGCCTGGAAGGGGGTCGCGAAGTAGTCGGCCCCCTCGAGGAAGAACGGTCGCTTCTCGGCGAAGAAGAGGGCGAACCGGGTGTTGACGGAGAGCTGCGCGGCGTCCGCCTCGACCTGGGAGAAGTCGGGATTGAGCGCGGCGTTGAGCGAGACGTTGGGGGTGATCCCCCAGCGCAGCGTCAGGCCGGCCTCGACGTCCTCTTCGCCGGAGGCGATCGGCCGATCGAGCGCCGTCCGCTCGTCGGTACGGCGCGCCGTGACCGTCGGCACCGCCTCGACGTTGTATCCCGGGTCGAGCTGCCGGAGGCCGGTCAGGGTGTCGAACTGGCAGACCTGGCAGTTCTGGCCGCGGTCGATGCGGGTCGAGCGGATGTCGTGGTTGAGCGACCGGGGGTAGCCGCGGGTGGCGAGGAAGCCCCAGGTCTGGGCTCCCGAGGTGCGGGGGAAGCGGAGCTGCTTGAAGGGGACCGCGATCTCGACGACGTAGCCTTCGCCGGTGACCTGTCCGGCCGAGTCCCAGATGGCGTCCCACGTCCAGTCCTCCACGCCGTCGATGTCGGAGAGCGTCGCCTCCATCTGCACGCCCAGGGGGTTGACCCGGAACTCGAAGGCGCGGCGGCGGTCGTTGAAGGTGTCCACCAGGAAGCCGACCGTGTCGTTGTCGAACGGCGTGTCGCGGTCGGCGAGATAGGCACGGATCTGGGACGGATCGGGATCGAAGGCGCGGAAGGCGACGTAGAGGCTCTCGCCGTCGAAGGTCACCAGGCACTCGGTCCTGACCGGCGGCTCGACGTTGTCACCGGGGGACCACTCGTGGGTCAGCGGGATCACCGTGGCGGTGGACCAGGCGGCCTCGTCCAGCACGCCGTCGATATTGATGGGAGAGGCCGCGGGCTCGACGGTGAAGCGGTTCTTGCCGGCCGGCTCCGCCGGCTGGTCCGCGGTCTGCTGGGCGAAGCCGGACGCCGGTCCGCCGAGCGTGGCGAGCAGCGCGGCGGCCGCCCAGATGGGAGTCCTTCTCATCCTGGTGCTCCTCTTCGATCGCGTCCCGTCCGCCGGGTGAGCCGCGCCGTCCTTGGACCTCGTGCCGAACCGAAGTAGCATGGGGCGCGACAAGGAGGGGCTTTATGGCTCGGACGTCCGGGGTGCGGAGGGCGCTCATTCTACACGCAATCTTTCTGGCGCCGGTCCTGGCCGCCGGTCTGACGGCTTGCGGCCGGAACCGCCCCGCGACCGCGGCGGCGGTCTCCGCCGGCCCGGCCGAGGCCGCCCCCGCGCCCAGGCTCGCCCTCGCGCCCTGCCGGGTGCCGGGGCTCGACGAGGAGGTGCGCTGCGGCACCTACGAGGTGTTCGAGAACCGGTCGGCCCGGCAGGGGCGCAGGATCGGCCTCAGGGTGGCGGTGCTGCCCGCCGCGAGCCCGACGCCGGCGACGGACCCGCTCTTCTACCTCGCCGGCGGGCCGGGCCAGTCGGCGGTCGCCGCCGCCGGCATGGTGGCCAGAACGTTCGCCGAGGCGCGCCGCGAGCGCGACATCGTGCTGCTCGACCAGCGCGGCACCGGCGGCTCGCACCCGCTCAACTGCACGCTCTACGGCGGCGCCGAGGACCCGCAGAGCTATCTCGGCGACATGCTGCCGGTCGCGGCCCTGCGCGCGTGTCTGGCGGCCTTCGACGCCGACCCGGCCCTCTACACGACGCCGGTCGCCGCGGACGACCTGGACGAGGTGCGCGCCGCCCTGGGCTACGAGCGGATCAACCTGTACGGCATCTCCTACGGCTCGCGGCTGGCCCTGGTCTACATGCGCCAGCACCCCGGCCGGGTGCGCAGCGCCCTCCTCCACGGCGTCGTTCCCACCAACATGAAGATCCCCTTCTTCTACGCCCGGGACAGCCAGCGCGCCCTCGACCTCCTGTTTGAGGAGTGCGCGGCGGACGAAGCCTGCGGCAAGGCCTATCCGGACCTGCGCGAGAAATTCGCCGCCGTCCAGGCGCGGCTCGCCGCGGCCCCGGCGAGCGTCGAGATCCAGGACCCGGCCATGGGGGACCGGCCGGTCCGCTTCCTGCTGTCGCTGGACAACTTCAACGAGGGGGTGCGCTGGCGGCTCTACGACGAGGGCTCGAACCGGGTGCCCGCCTACATCCAGCAGGCCTACGACGGCGACTTCACGCTGGTCGCCCGCGAGATCTGGCGCCTGCGTCGCATGGCCTCCCAGGGCAACCTCCTGAGCGCCGGCGTCTTCATGACCGTCACTTGTAGCGAGGACGCTCCCTTCATCGACATGGAGGAGGCGCGGCTCGCGGCCGCGGAGAGCTTCCTCGGCACGTACCGGGTGGAGCAGCAGGTCAAGTCGTGCCAGGCCTGGCCGCGCGGCGAGCTGCCGCCCGGCTACGCCGAAGACGTCCGCTCCGACGTGCCGGTGCTCCTTCTCTCCGGCTTCCGCGATCCGGTCACCCCTCCGAGCTGGGGCGAGCAGGTGGCGCGGCATCTGTCCAACAGCCGCCACCTGGTGCTGCGCGAGGGTTTCCACGGCGAGCCGGACCCGTGCGTCGCCGGCATCATGAACGAGCTCTTCGTTCGCGGCGCTGTCCAGGGGCTCGACCTCTCCTGTCTCGAGAACGTCAAAAAGGCGCCTTTCGTCCTGCCCGCTGGCCAGAGCCCCCGCTGAAGCGCGCCGGTTTGTCCCGGGCCGGAGGTAGCCGGCACTATACTCCTGGAGGCTGTCGCACATCCGCGGCCCGAAAGGACGGCATCATGGAAAGAGCTCTCACCTCGGGAAGGACCGGCCTTCCGGCCGCGCTGCTGCTGCTTCTCCTGGCGGCGCCCTCCATCCAGGCCGAGGAGGCGCCGAGCGCCGAAGGCCTCTGGCAGGGGGTCATCTTCTACAAGCGGGCGGAGCTCGAGGTCGACATGACCGTCGAGCTGGCCCGCACGGCCAAGGGCGAGTGGGCCGGGACGATCGACATCCCGAGCCAGAAACTGGAATACCACCCGCTCGAGAGCGTCCAGGTGAACGGCCGCGACGCCTCCTTCGTGCTGAGCCGGTTCTCCCAGCACGCCAAGGCGACCATCGTCTCCCCATTCCAGGGGAAGCTTTCAGAGGACGGCAAGACGATCCAGGGCGAGTTCATCGAGGGCGGCAAGAACCGGATGCCGTTCCTGCTGGAGCGCAAGGGCCCGGCCGGGAGCGAGAGGGCCAGGCCGCCGGCGCCCCCTGTGCAGGCCCTCTCCGCCTCGGGCGAGGAGCTCAAGGCCGCCTTCAACCGGGACGCCGGCAAGACCCGGCTCGTCCTTCTGCTCTCTCCGACGTGACCGGTCTGCCTCATCAGCGCCCGTGTGGCGCAGAGATACGTGCTGGACGAGATCGCGGACGACCGCCTGCGGACCTACGTCGTCTGGGGGCCGATGCTGGGAGGTGAGACGGAAGCGGACGCCAGGACCGCCACCGTCAACCTCCCGGACCGCCGCGCTCTCCACTTCTGGACCGGCGCCCATGGCGTGGCCGAGGCCTTCCGGGCGCCGCTGGGGCTCGGCACCGAGCTCGCCTGGGATACGTTCCTGGTCTATCCGGCGGGGGTGCGCTGGGGAGAGACCGCCCCGGTCCCCGTGTACTACATGCACGTCGGAAAGCCGCTGCCCGCGGAGCGGCATTTCAATGGCGAGAAGCTGGCCGAGCAGGTCCGTGATGCGCTGAACCGAAAGAGCTCCCCTTAGCGCCGTGCCGAACCACGAGATCGATCCCTCCGCGGTCCACCATCTGTTCGAAGCGCAGGCGGAGCGGACGCCGGAGGCCGACGCCCTGATCTTCGAGCAGGAGCGGCTCTCCTACGGCGAGCTCAACGATCGGGCGAACCGGCTGGCGCGCCACCTGCGCGCGATGGGAGTGGTGCCCGAGACGCTGGTCGGCATCCTGGCGGAGCGTTCGCCGGAGATGGTGGCCGGAGTCCTCGCGACTCTCAAGGCGGGAGGCGCCTACGTGCCGCTCGATCCGGGCTACCCTGCCGAGCGCCTGGGCTTCATGTGGGCGGACGTCGGGAGAGGGAGCCCGGCGGGCCGGCCGCCGGTGCTCCTCGCGCAGCGTCGCCTGGCCGACGCGCTCTCCGAGGACGGCGGCCGGACGGTCTTCCTGGACGACGAAGTGGCCGGCCACCCCGCCCGCAACCTGGCCGGAAGAGCCCACCCGGACAGCCTCGCCTACGTCATCTACACCTCGGGATCGACCGGCAGACCGAAGGGGGTCCTCGTCCCGCACCGGGGGGTGGTGAACGTCATCCGGGAGTCGGAGCGGCTGCTCGGCGTCGGGCCGGGAGACCGCGTGCTCCAGCTCGCCTCGCTGGGCTTCGACGCCTCGGCCCTGGAGATCTTCACCGCGCTCGCGACCGGCGCCTGCCTGGTGCTGACCCGCCGCGAGACCCTGATGTCGGGCGAGGCGCTCGGGCGCGAGCTGCGCGACCGGTCGATCACCACGATGGCCATCCCGCCGTCGCTGCTCGACACCGTGCCGGACCTGGACCTGCCCAGCTTGCGGTCGATCATCGTGGGTGGCGAGGCCTGCTCGGCGGCGACGGCGGCGCGCTGGGCCGCGGGGCGGCGGCTGGTCAACGCCTACGCGCCGACCGAGGCCACGATCTACGCCACGGCCGCCCTCTTGACCGGAGACGGCGCCGCAACGCCGCCGATCGGC
>DASVEF010000105.1:0-4567 GCA_036380715.1 Thermoanaerobaculia bacterium
CTCCCGCGCCCGCTCCAGCTCTTCGAGCTGAGCGGACATCGAATGCGCCACCGACAGCAGCGACGCCCTTACCAGCGTCCGCGCGTCCGGCGTCCCGACAATGTCCTCCAGGCTCTCCTCCTCCGGAGCCTTGGGCACGCCCGCCGCCACCTCCTCGATCAGCGCCCGCGTCTCGCGCAAACGCTCGATCAGCTCCGCAATCAACGACGACAGCCGCGCGTCAAACAAGCCTCAGCCCCCCTCGCGATCTTCTTTCGCCGTTTCCCCCTCTCCCCCCGGGAGAGGGGGCCAGGGGGTGAGGGCCCACCGGCTCGTCCAGCTTCCACCCCTCCCGCGCCATCGCCGCACACTCTTTGCACCCCGCGAGAAGATGCGCCACCACCAGGATCCGCTCCTCCTTCGCCAGCTCGTACAGAGGCCGTTCGAGAAGCTCCCGCTTCGGGTGGGGCGCGGTAGGATCTTTGTCGAGCACCATGAGGAGAAGGTAGGCGCAGGCAGGCCCGTTCCGAACCGCCGCCGGAACCGGCTCAAGGTATTCCTTCATGGGGTGACGCAAAATTCCGTGTCCCCAAAACGCGACCTGCGGCAACTTCTTCTTTCAGGAGGACAGATCTGTGCCGCGCAAGAAAAGACCCCGCCAACCCCCCTCGCCGCGCAACGTCACCCGCAAAGCGCTCCGCGAGGTCCTCGACCTCACCCAGGCCGAAGCCGCCGAAAAGGCCGGCCTGTCTCCCCGCACGGTCAACCGCCTGGAAACCATGCCCGACTCGGGCGGCGCCGAGGAGGCCAGGTACCTCGCGGGCATGAATTACGAGACCGTCGACGCCGACGTGGTCGAGGCCGCCCTCATCCAGACCCAGGACCCCGCCGCACCCCCCGGCTCCCCCGCCGACCCGTCTCTCGACGAGCTCCGCCTCATCCGCCGCCTCGCCGGCGACGCCGGAGCCCACGCCTTCCGCACCACCGAAGAGCACCTCCGCGAGCTCGTCCCCCTCTGGCGCAGGACCCGCGCCCGGCTCCAGGCCGTCGGCCTCTGCGAAACGCTCCTCGCCCTGCCTACCAAACGCCGCCGCCTGCGCATTGAAAAGGTCCGGCAGTTCCAGACCTGGGCCGTGGCCGAGCGTCTCTGCCTGCTGAGTGAGCAGGTCGCGCCCCAGAAGGCCGAGCTGGCCGTGGAGCGCGCCAAGTTGGCCTGCCTCGCGGCCGACTGGGCAGATGTCGACGACCTCTTCCGCCCTCGCCTCCAGGGGTTCTGCCTGTTCTATCTCGGCAACGCCGAACGCGTGAGCGGCCACCCCAGTCAAGCCGACGCCACGTTCGCCCGCGCCTCCAGCCTGTGGGAGCAGGGCGCCGCTGCCGACCCAGGCCGCCTCCTCCCCGCCTGGCGGGTCCTCGATCTCGAAGCGTCCCTCCGGCGCGACCAGCGCAGGTTCGAGCACGCCCTGGACCTGCTCGACCGCGCCCGCGCCGCCGCTCCAAAGGCGGCGCACGGCCGCATCCTGCTCAAGAAGAGCTCGATCCTCGCCATGATGGACGAGCCCGAGCGCGCCTTGGAAGCGCTGCGCGAAGCCGAGCCGAGGGTCGAGGCGCAGGGCGACCGCCGGCAGCTCTGGGTGCACCGGTTCAATCTCGCGAGATGTCTGTGCGACCTGGGGAAGTACAAGGAGGCCGAGTCTCGGCTGCCTGAGGTCCGCGCCCTGACCATGGAGCTGCGCAACGAGACCGACCTCTGGCGCGTCCGGTGGCTGGAGGCCAAGGTCCTCGCGGGCTTCGGCCAGACCGATGAGGCCCGGGAGGCCCTGGAGCAGGTGCGCCGGGCGTTCGCCGCCCCGGCGATCGCCTACGACGGCGCCCTGGTGAGCCTGGAGCTGGCGCTGCTGCATCTGAAGGAAGGGGACACAGGCCGGGTGAAGACACTGGCCGAAGAGATGATGTGGATCTTCGAGGCGGAAGGAGTGCCGGACAACGCCCTGGCAGCGCTGACCGTGTTCTGCCAGGCCGCGAAGCAGGAGGCTGCCACCGTGGACCTGACGCAGCGAATCCTCCGCTTCCTCGAACGCGCGCAGCACGACCCGAGCCTGCGCTTTGAGGATTGAGGTTTCCCCCTCTCCCGGGGACGGGAGAGGGGGTCAGGGGGTGAGGGTCTACTGCCCGTCCCGACAGGGGCCGCCGCTCGGGTCGGCGATGCAGCCTGCATCCGTCTGGCCGTCCGCGGGGGCGTCGCCCGGGTCCGAGCTGTCTGTGCAGCCGTTCGGGTCGGCGATGCAGCCCGCCTCGGCCCAGAGAGCGGTGAGCCAGCCGGTGGCGCGGCTCCACAGGCCGGGCGCCGGGGCCGCGGCTTCGCGGAACGAGGAGGAGCCCGGAGGCGCTGCGGACGCGTTCCAGGGTGTCGCCAAGGCCAGGATCGCGACGAGCACGAGGATCGTACGCAGGACACGGTGGACCATGAGAGGATTCCTTTCGGGAGCCGATCCGGGAACGGCCGCCAGTGGCCGCGCGGAGGCCCCCCGGCGGATAGCTTGCCCGATCCGTGCGGCGAAATTCCGCCACCCTGTGCAGGAAGACCTTGAAGGGAGACCCGAATGGCCGACCTGAGCGACCGCGAGCTGACCAGCGCCCTGGTGCGCGTGCTCCTGGGGTTCGGCGACGTCACCCAGGTCGCGCTCGGCGAGGGGGCCGGCCGTAGCGACACCATGATCTACCACTACGTGAAGGGCCACACGGCCCCGCCGCCCCCGGTTCTGGACGAGATCTCGCGGACCGTGGGCTTGACCCCGGCGTTCGTGAGGTCCTGCCTGGCGCCGACCCTTGAGAAGGCCCTGGCGGTCGGCGAGCGTCTCTCGGAGGAGGGCGCGGGGGACCTCGAGCGGGCCGCCGCGGCCCTGGAAGCCGCCCTCGCCGGAACCGCGCGCCCGGCACTCCTCACGCTCCTGCAGGCCGTGGAAGCCGCGGATGCGGAGCCGTGGCAGTGGAAGGGGGCTCCGGCGCCGGACGACCGGATCTGGGCCGCCGACGCCTGCCCACGGCTGATGGCCTGCACGGCCGCGGAACGGCGCGACCTGATCGAGACCTGCCCGGAGTTCCAGACCTGGGCCGTCGCCGCGGAGCTGTGTGAAGAGAGCGAACGCGCCGCGGCGGACCAGGCGGACTTGGCCTTGGAGCTGGCGGCACGATCCTGCCGCGTGGCCGCCGACCTGGCGCCCGCCGGCGACCTCTTCCGCGCCCGCTTGCAGGGGTACTGTCTTTATTTCCTCGGCAACGCCGAACGCGTGAGCGGTCATCCAGGTCGCGCCGAGGAGACGTTTTCCCGTGCCCTGCAATTGTGGGAACGGGGGACGCTGGGTGACCCGGACCGTCTCCTGCCCGAGTGGCGGCTCCTCGACCTCGAGGCGTCCCTCCGGCGCGACCAGCGCCGGTTCGACCACGCCCTGAACCTGCTCGACCGCGCCCAGGCCGCCGCCCCGGACGAGGCGCACGGGCGCATCCTGCTGAAGAAAGCCTCGATCTACGCCATGAGGGGCGAGCCCGAGCGTGCTCTGGAGTTTCTGCGGGAGGCGGGGCCGCGGATCCAGAAGCACGGTGATCGCCACCAGCTCTGGGTGCAGCAATTCAATCTGACGAGATGCCTGTGCGACCTGGAGAGGTTTGGTAAGGCGGAAACCCTGCTGCCCCAGGTTCGGGAGCTGACGGCGGAGCTGGGCAAGAAATTCGACACGGTTCGCGTGCGGTGGTTGGAAGCGAAGGTCCTCGCCGGCTTCGGTCGGACGGAGGAGGCGCTGCAGGCGTTGGACGAGGTGCGGCAGGCGTTCGAGGATGACGAGATCGCCTACGACTGCGCGCTGGCCAGCCTGGACCTTGCGCTGCTGCTTCTGCCGGAGGGGCGCACGGCCGAAGTACGGGAGTTGGCCGAGACGATGAGGTGGATCTTCAAGGCGGAAGGTGTGCCCGAAAACGTCCTGGCCGCGCTCCGGGTGTTCTGCGAGGCCGCCCAGCAGGAGGCGGCCACGGTGGAGCTGGCGCGGCGGGTCCACCGGTTCCTCGAACGGGCGCGGCACGACCCGGCGGCGCGGTTTTAGAGTGTGGGCCGGCGAGGATGCCGGCGCTCCCAGCGAGGCGCTCTACCGGCCTTCTGCGCAGGGGGCGCCGCCGGGTCGGCCCCGCAGCCGTTGTCGCCGGAGCCCGCCGTGTCTCCGCAGCCGTCCGGGTCGGCGCCGCAGCCGTTGTCGCCCTGAGTCCCCGCGCAGCCGCCCGGGTCGATACCGCAACCGTTGTCTCCCTGATCCTCCGCGCAGCCGTTCGGGTCGATGCCGCAGCCGTTATCGGTCCAGAGGCGGGTGAGCCAGCCCCAGAGGCCGGCCAGGCCCTGGGAGGCGGCCTCGCGGCCGGGTTCTGACTTCAGGCCGGCTGCGGACGCGCCCCAGGGGGCGATCAGGGCCAGCGACACGACGAGGACGGCGAGGCGGCGGGGTGGGTGCATGGGCGGCTCCTTTCGGACAGGTTCTACAGCAGAGGGTGCCGGGGCGCGGCTCCGGAGAGCCCCCTCCCCTGGCCCATAGGCTCTAACTTT
>DASVEF010000106.1:0-35194 GCA_036380715.1 Thermoanaerobaculia bacterium
CGCGGTGCTATCTTTGGACGCAATATGGAACGGAGCCGACAGATGACGCAAGAGCCCCTCCGCATTCCGCTGCTCAGGGACTGCCATTCGCATCCGCTCCTGTATGCGGCCTTCATGGACGGCATCGACCTGAACCGGGAGCCGGCCGAGCCCCGGGACCAGGCCGTCGGCAGGATCCGCGCGCACGCGCAAGCCGGCAACCCTGGGTGGACGATCGCCTACGGATGGAACAGCGGGCGGTACCCGCTCTCGAAGCAGGAGCTCGACGACCTGCCGCCGCTCGTCGTTTTCAACATTTCGCTCCACGGACTGATCGTGAACGACGCCGGCCTGGCCCTGCTGGAGCGGTCCGCCCCCGACGTGGCCGGCAACCTGGCGAACCAGGATTGGATCGAACGGAATCTGCGAAGGGTCCTGAACGTGTTCGCCAACGACGGGGCTTCCCCCGGACGGCTCCAGCGGTTCTTCCGCCGGCTCCTGGAGGAGCACGGCGTCTACCACGCCGAGGAGATGCTGCTCGTGGGCGAGAACGAGATCCGGCTTTTCGAAGAGTCGGGTCTCACCGGAAGGACCCGGTTCTGGGCGGCGCCGGAAGTATACGAGGGGCTGCCCCGGTCCGTGCAGGAGAAGATCCACGGGATCAAGCTGTTCACGGATGGAGCGCTGGGAGCGTGGACGGCCGCCCTCCACCGGCCCTACCGAGGATCGGCTCAGTCCGGAATGCTGTTGTACGAACCGGGTGAGCTCGCCGGCCTCCTCGCCCGATATCTGGGCATGGGCAAGCCGATCGCCCTGCACGCGATCGGCGACCGCGCGATCGACCAGGTCGTGTCGGCGGTGGAGGCCGTGGAGAGGCCAGCCGAGTCTGAAATCCGGATCGAGCACGCCCAGCTCATTTCCGAGCCGGCGGCGAGACGGGCAAAGGCGCTCGGGATTCGGTTGTGCATGCAGCCGAATTTCTCGGACGATTCGATCTACTACGCCGACCGGTTGCCGGAGGGGTATCCGGAACGGAACAACCCGTTCCGGATGTTGATCGATCAGGTCGGCTATGTGCCGGGCGTGGACCTGCTGTTCGGTTCCGACGGCATGCCGCACGGCGTCCACGAAGGCTTGCGGCAGTCTCTGTTCCCGTCCTGCGCCGGACAGGCGCTGACCATCGATGACTTCGTCGCCGGGTACTGTCTGCCCGACGACGGAGCGGGTCACATCGAGGCACGGATCGACCCGGACAACCGGCAGGTGACATGCCGGATCGTGCCGAGCGTCGCGACGTAGAGGGTTCTGCCGTCGCTCGTGACCGCCCTCTGTTACGGCAGGGCGAGGCTCTTGTCGTTTTCGGGGTTCGGGATCGAATCGCGGAGGCGCTTCCTCACCGCTCAGTTTGTTCCTCCCGGCAGCTTGGTCAAGTCCGCTTCGGCTGTGGCGATGTTGCCGCTCAGCGGATCGTAGAGGGCGAGCACGAGGTGCCGCGCCGTTTCGCGGAGCTTGAGCCGGGTGTCGTAGCGGATGAAGTTGCCGGGCGTCGGCGCCTTGTCGGAGGTGAGGTGGAGCGGGATGACCGGGATGTCCGAGCGGTTGCCATTCTCGTCCGCGGCGGCGACGCGCAGCTCCAGGCGTGCGCCGTACCGCCCGTTGGACTGCACCACCGTCATCGTGCTCACGGGAAGGCCCAGGGTGATGGGCAGCTCCATTTCTCCTTTTTTCGAGCGCACCGGCGGTCCCAGGCGGATCGGCATCGGGGCGGACCCGGGGGCGTCCCGGTGTGGTCGGGTGAGACCCTCGCCGAGCACAAGATCCGCGAGCGGCAGCGGATCGAAGCCATCGCGGCGCGCCTGAGGTCACACAACACGGGTTACCGAGAGCAGACGGGAATGGGTGCCCTGCTGTCGAACTCCGAGTCCAACCAGGAGTACGCGCTTCTCTTCACCGAGTCGGTCAACACTGCGGCACCGCTGATCGTCTGGATCGGACCGGACTGGCTCGGCGGCGTCGACGAGTTGAAGGACGACAAAGGGGGGCGGGCCGCCCGGCAACGACCGCTGAGCCGTGCGGAGCACGACGATCTCGGCGCGCTGATCGCCGAGGATCCTTGAGCTTCCGCCCGAGGAACCCGATCCCCGAGCAGTCGGACACCGGCACCTCTCCGGAGGGAAGCCCAGGAGAGGAGCGGGATGGGGCAATCCTGCTGCTCAGAGCTCGCAGGAGACCTCGGTCTCCGCGTCGCAAAGGTCGTTGCCGCTGTCGCCGTTCGCGTAGTCGTCGCCGGCGTCGCCGTAGAGACAGTCGTGGCCGGAGCCGCCGTACAACGAGTCGTTGCCGTTGCCGCCATAGATGGTGTCGTCGCCGGCCTCGCCCGAGAGGGTGTCGGCGCCGTCATACCCGTTGATGCACTCATTGTTCGAGTTGCCGGTCAACGTGTCGCCGCTGGACCCGCCGTTGATGGTCGAGCTACAGGAGGTGCAGGAGCCCGTGCAGAGATAGCCTCCGTTACATTTGCCATAGTCTTCACAATAGATAATGTTGCAACCAGGACACTCTGGGTCGAACGGACCGGCAGTACCGCAGCTCTGGCCACAATCCACAGTACAGTTGCAGACGTTGGGGCAATTGTTGAAGGCCGCAGCCGGGGAGGCTGCCAGCATCAATACCACTCCCAGGGCGAACACTGACGCGAAACCGGATGCTCTGCTCATGGGCTCCTCCTGTTGTCGGTAGTATTTCCTTCTCAGCTATAGTAACATCTGCGCTAATCAGCTTGTCAAGGAGATCTTATGTACTCCCTCTCCTTACTCCCCGCCGCCCTCGCCGCCTGCCTCCTCGATCCGGCCGGTGCCTCCGCGTTCCAGGTTTCCGGGCTGGTCCTCGAAGCTCCGGCCGCCGTGAAGGTTTCGCTCCTGCCCTTGCAGAGCAACCACGCCTGGCGCCGCGCCGTGCTCGCCGGCCGCACGGCTCCCGATCCCGCGGTGGCGGTCGAGGCCGGCAGCGAGGGCCGGTTCGTGCTCACGGCCCCGTCGGCGGGGATGTGGTCGGTGGTGGTCACGGTCCCGGGCCGGGTTCCCATGCGCTACCTTCCCCTGCCGGTGACGGAGCCGGTCGAGCTGCCACCGCTGGAGCTGGTGCCCGACGCCGGCGTCGAGGTCAGGGTGCTGTGGAAGGACGGCAGGCCCGCGGCCGGCGCCTGGGTCCTGCTCGCGACCGGGTCTCCGGACCTGATGCGCACCCTGCGCTCCGACGGATGGCAGGTGGACTCGCGGATCGGGCGCACGGACGCCGACGGGCGGGTCAAGCTGCCGCGCGTGGCCGGCGAGACGGTCAAGGTCCATGCCTTTGTCCCGGATTCCCGCCGGGCCGCCGCGACCGTCCCGGCCGGCACGGCGCGGACGGAGCTGGTCCTGGAGCCCTTGACCGCCGGCCGGACCGTCGAGGTGCGCGACCCGTCCGGCTCTCCCGTGGCCGGCGTCGCGGTCTCCTCGGGCAGCCCGGCGTGGCCCCTTGGCGTGACGGGCCCCGACGGCCGGCTCACCGTTCCCGCCGACACCGAGGGACCGTTCGACCTCCTCCTCGCGGACGGCCGCCGTCACAAGCTGGAGTCGCTGCCGTCCGTCGTCGACCTGCCGGCGCTGCGGCTCCTGGAGGGCAAGGTGCTCGACGCCGCGGCCCGGAAGCCTCTCGCCTGGGCGCTGGTGTGGCCGGGCGATGATCCGGGGAACCTCACCTTCACCGGCCCGGAAGGCGCCTACACCGTCGCCGAGCGCGCCGGGGGGGGCGCCTGGGTGCAGGTCGAGGCGGGCGGCTTTCAACCGGCTTCCGCAAAGCTTCCCCAAGGCGCCGCCCGCATCCCCACCCTGGCCCTCTCGCCCGCCAGGACGCTCGCCGGCCGCGTGGTCGACAAGGGAGGAGCGCCGCTGGCCGGCGTGGTCGTGACCGTGGCCGGGCGGAGCGCGGCGTTCCGTCTCGACCGCGCCGCGAGCCGCGCCTTGAGCGACGCGGGGGGCCGCTTCCTCCTGCGCGGCCTCGCCTCGGCGCCGTCCTACGACCTCACCGCGAGCCGGACCGGCTACCGGGCTGCCCAGGCGACCGTAGCAGCGGCCGGCGAGGTCCGTCTCGTGCTCGAGCGGGCCCGCTCCGCCCACGGCGTGGCCGTCGATGCCCGGAAGCGCCCGCTGGCCGGTGTCGAGGTGACGGTCCGGCCCTCCCCCGCCGGCTCCGGTCCGGATGGGGCCGCGACGGTCCTGACCGACGACCGGGGGCGCTTCGAGGTGCCGGCGCTCCCCGCTGACCGGGTGGACCTCGAAGCCCGGCGGCAGGGGTTCGCGCCGACGGTCGTTCCGGGTGTCGCGGTCGCTCCCGGGCCGGGACCCGCCGATCTCGGAACGTTGACTCTCCTGCCCGGCGTGAGGATCGAAGGCCGGGTCGCCGACGCCGCGGGCCGGCCGCTCGCCGGAGCCGGAGCCTGGTTGACCGAGGGGGGCCGCGCCCAGGCAGGGACGCTCCGGCAGCGGGAGCCCGACGCGAGGACTGACGAGGCCGGCCGCTTCGCGGTCGCGGATCTCGCCCGCGGGCGGAGGGTGAACGTCCTCGTGGCGCGCGAGGGGTACGTGCCCTCCTGGGTGGCGGGCGTCGAGGCGCCGACCGCGCGGCCTCTCGCGGTGGTGCTGGAGCCGGCCTCCCGCCTCCGCGGCCGGGTCGAGGACGCCTCCGGCGAGCCCGTGCCGGGAGCGAGCGTGCGCCTGCGTCCCGTGCCGCCGCCGCCCGGGACCGTCGGCCTGGAGCTGCGGCGGTCCGAGAACACGGCGGACGTCCAGGCCGGCCACGATGGAACGTTCACCTTTGCCGAAGTCGCGCCAGGCGCTGTGACGCTGGAAGCTTCGGCGGAGGGGTTCGTGCCCCCCGATCCCGTCGAAGTCCGGGTGCCGCCCGACGGCGAGGTCCAGGACGTCGTCCTTGTCCTCGGCCGCGGCGCCGGCGTCAGTGGCTGGATCACCGCTGGAGGCGAGCCGGTCGCCAGCGCCCGCGTCCGTATCGGTCCGGCCCAGGCCGAGTCCGACGCCGAGGGCCGTTACCGCCTGGCGGGCGTCCCGCCCGGATTAAAGGCGCTGGTCCTCAGCCATCCAGCCTACAAGGAAAGGACGCAGTACGTCGACGTCCAGCCGGGAGAGAACCGGGTCGACCTGACGCTGGAGAAAGGCGCGACGGTCTCCGGCCGCGTGGTCGACGAGGTGGGGGCGCCGAGGCTCGGCGCCGAGTTGACGCTGAAGAACCGCAGCGAGCGCGGCCCGCGCGGCTACCGGGCGTCGAGCGGTCCCGACGGTCGCTTCGAGATCCTCGCGGTGGCCGACGGCAGCTTCGACCTCGAGGCCGAGGCCGAGGGCTTCGCACCCGCCGTCCACCCGGCGGTGGTCGAGGTGGCGGGGCGCGACGTCGGCGGTCTCGAGGTGGTGCTGCGGCGAGGAGCAACCCTCTCCGGCCGCATCCTGGGTCTCGAACCAAGCCAGTTGGCGGCGGTGGAGGTCACGGCGGAGCGCGCGGGGTGGCCGTCGCGGTCCGCAACGGTCGATCACGCGGGTCGTTACGAGATCGCCGCTCTCGAAGCCGGCGACTGGCACCTGCGGGCGCGGCTTTTCGGAGGGCGGCGCGAGGCCGACGCGTGGGTGGCGATCGCGCCCGGTGACCGCGAGGTGGAGCGCGACCTGAAGCTCGGCGGCGGACTCGCCCTCGACGGGCTGGTGCTGATCGAGGATCGGCCGCTGCCGCAGACCCGGGTCAGCCTGCGCGGCCTCGACGTGACGGCCGAGCGCGGCGTGACGACCGATCATCAGGGCGCCTTCCGGTTCGAGGATCTGGAACCGGGGCGCTATCGCGTCGAGGTGACCCACGCTGAGCGGATGCTGAGCCAGAGCGAGGATCTGGAGCTCGCCGCGGACCGCGAGATCGTGATCGAGATCGCCACCGCGGCGCTCGCGGGCACCGTCGTCGCCGCCGGCTCCGGAGAGGGCGTTGCGGAGGCGCTGGTCTATCTCCAGAGGCTGCTCGGCGGCACCGAGCCCGGGCCGCTGACCACCGTCGGGACGAATGCCGCCGGCTCGTTCATCACCGCCAGCTTGGCCCCAGGCCGCTATCGGCTCACCGTGCGCGGCACCGGCTACGCGCCGGAGGAACGGACCGTCGACATCGAAGCCGGCGCTCCAGCGGAGCCGTTGACGATCGAGCTCGATCCGACCACGGGGCTTGCGCTCACCGTCCGGCGGGCCGCCGGCGAGCCGCCGGTCTGGGCGACCGTCGTCGTGCTGGACGAGAGCGGCCGCCAGGTCCACATGGAGGAGCCGCGCCTGAGCGACAACGGTCGTGGATATCTCCAGCAGGTCCCACCCGGCCGCTGGACCATCCTGGTCAAGGCCGCCGGCTCGGCCGTCGCGCTCGCCAGGGCCAGCGTCCCCGGACAGCGCCTGGAGGTGACGCTGCCCCGCGCCGCGGCGCTGACGGTCCGCGTGCCGGAGCTTCGTGAGTCCCGCGTCGCCGCCTCGTTGACCCTCGCCGCCGTGGACGGTTCTCCCTATTTCGGCGTCAACCCCGGCGGGGCCCTCCAGCATGCATGGCCGTTGGCCGGAGGTGGAGCCACCGTTCCCGACCTCCCCGCCGGTGCGTGGCGGCTGAAAGTCACTGCCGCCGACGGCCGGGTGTGGGCCGCATCCGCGATCACAACCGGCGATGCAGCGGTGACCGCAGTGATCGAATGAGGGGCCTGCTCGTAGCCCGCGCCCGGCTGCAGCCCCCTCCTCGAGAGGTGCCTGGCACTTATTTCGGAACGCGGGCAAGCCGGTCGCCTTGCACGCGATCGGCGACCGCGCGATCGACCAGGTCGTCTCGGTGGTGGAGGCCGTGGAGAGGCCAGCCGAGCACGAAATCCGGATCGAGCACGCCCAGCTCATTTCCGAGCCGACGGCGAAACGGGCGAAGGCGCTCGGGATCCGGTTGTGCATGCAGCCGAATTTCTCGGACGAATCGATCTACTACGCCGACCGGTTGCCGGAGGGGTATCCGGAACGGAACAACCCGTTCCGGATGTTGATCGATCAGGTCGGCTACGTGCCGGGCGTGGACCTGCTGTTCGGTTCCGATGGCATGCCACTAGAACGTTTCACTCGTCGACACCAGCCACTGCACCCGTTCGATCGTGTCGTCGCCGTCGAGCGGGAAGGCGAGGTCGAAGTGAACCATGGCGGCTTTGGAGGAGCGGCTGGAGCCGATGCGCAGGCCGATGCCGACGTCCTTGAGGAGCTGCTGGTCTCTGAGGTGAGCCTGGCGGCGTGGCGGGTCTGGCATCCAGGCCCGGCCGGCGTCGAAGAAGACCGCGGCCCCGAGGTTCACGAGGTGGAAGTACTCGCGGTCGCTGAAGAAGCGCTGCTCCAGGGTCAGCAGGTACCGGCGGTCGCCCGACTGGAGGCGGAGCGGATAACCGCGCAGGCCGGTGTCGCCGCCGAGGAGGATCTGGTTCTCGAGGTCGAGGTTGTCGGCGATCTCCCCTTCCAGCGAGGCGTAGAAGACGTTCTCCCGGAAGTTGCGGACGTAGTAGCGGATGCCGGCTCCGAAGCGGAGGTTTTCGGTGTCGTCGTCGCGCCAGCGCGTCGAGCCCTGCGCCGAGGCCAGCAGGAGCTGGCGGGAAGAGCGCCAGCCGGCTGTGGTCCCGGTCTCGAAGATCAGCCGGTCGACGTCGGCCCCGAAAGAGGGCGTCGACCAGCCGAGCCGCCAGTAGACCTGCTTGCCCAGGTTCAGGTCCTCGGTGCGCCGCAGCCGGTCCAGGCCGCGCTCGACGATGAAGCCGTCCTGAACGTACTCGTAACCGATCCACGGATAGGACAGCTCGCGGCTCTCGGGGACGACCGAGGTGGAGTCGAGCCCGCCGTCCGGCTCGAAGCGCTCGCGGTCGTAGGTGAAGCCGAGCTTCCAGCGGTGCGCGCCGCCGGCGGAACGGCGGGGCGAGAGGCCGGCGTAGACCTCGGCGAAGTCCCGCTCGTGGCCGAAGCGGTTGACCACCCGGCCGGTGTCGTAGAGCGGCTCGATGCGCTCGTCGAGCATGGTCCGCAGGCCGGCGGCCCAGCGCGCGTTCATGGAGAAGAACGGGCGCTCCAGCTCGAACCGCTTGCGCCCGCCGTCGCTGTTGTCGGCGTACGACAGCTCCAGACGGGCGCGGCTGCCGATCAGGCCCGGATCGCGGTAGCGGATCAGGTTGGAGGTGCGGTCGACGTCGGAGACGCGCAGCAGGGTGATCTCTTTGCCGGTGCCCAGGAAGTTGTAGTCCTCCAGGCGGATGCTGGACGCGTTCTCGCCGCCGGCGCGTTTGAAGGAGATGCCGCCCTGGAGGGTCCAGACGTCGCGGGTCACGACCTCGAGGTCCACCCGGCCGTCTCCGGCGGGGATGGGCCGGATGTCCGCGTCGTAGAGGTAGCGGTTGGCGCGCAGCAGCCGCTCGGACTCCTGTAGCGCTTCCACGGAGAACGAATCTCCCGGCCGCAGCAGGAGCTGATTCTCGATGACCCGCGGCCGGGTCGTGCGGTGCAGGCGGTCGGCGAGGCGGAAGAGGAGCTTGTCCTCGCCCGGCTCGTCCGGGTTGAAGATGCTCTGGGGGATGATCCGGATCTCTCCGATGGTGGACCCTTCGAAGGCGCGGAGCGCGGCGGTGTCTGCTTCCGCTTTCTCGGCCTCGGTTTCGGCATCAGGATCCGGCGCGGCGGGGCTCTCGGGGTCCGCCACCGGCGAGGGGGCCTGGGTCTCTTCTTCGGAAGGAGGGGGCGTCTGGGCGCGGGCCGCTCCCGCTCCGCAGAGAGCGAGGAGGAGCGCCGCCAGAGAGAGGGCACGGAGAGAACGGCTGGGCATCATCGCGACATCCTGAAGAAAGAAAGATCGCTGCATCATACCTTATGATCCGCGCGGCCCATGTCCATCTCCCTCGGCGCCCTGCTGCTGGTCCTCGCCTCTTCTCTCGCGTGGGGAGGCTTCGACACGTCGCGCAAGGTTCTGGCGGAGCGGATCCGGCCGCTGCCGCTGCTCTTCCTCCTGACCACCGCCTCGGCGCCGCTCTTCGCGATCTGGCTGGCCGTGGACGGCATGCCGGACGTCGCAACGGGGTACCTCCTGCCGGCCGCCGGCTCGGTCGTGCTCAACGTCGGGGCCAACCTGGCCTATATCGAGGCGGTCCGGCGATCGGCGCTGAGCCTCACCATCCCCCTGCTCTCGCTGACTCCGGTGTTCACGGCTCTGCTGGCGATCCCGTTGCTCGGCGAGCGCCCCATGCTGGTGCAGGCCGCCGGCATCCTGCTGGTCGTCCTCGGGGCTCTCATCCTGAGCCTGCCGGCGGAGGACCGGCTCTCCCCGGCCGGCGCCCTGCGGGCCTGGCGGCGCGAGCCCGGCGCGCTCTGGATGATCGTGGTGGCGCTGCTCTGGTCGCTGTCCGGCCCGCTCGACAAGCTCGCCATGGGACAGTCGAGCGGCCCGTTCCACGGCCTGATGCTGCATCTGGGGGTCGCCGCCGCGACGCTGTTGATCCTGGCGGTCTGGCGGAGGCTCGGCGAGCTCTCCGACGCGCGGGGCGCGGGCCTCCCGTTCCTGGCGGCGATCGGGTTGGGCTCCCTGGCCCTGGCGCTCCAGCTCATGGCCTATCAGTTCCTCTGGGTGAGCCTGGTGGAGACGCTGAAGCGGGGGATCGGCAACCTGCTCGCCGTCCTCTTCGGCCGCCTGGTGTTCGCCGAGGCGATCACGCTGCGCAAGCTGGTGGCGGTCACGCTGATGGCGGCGGGGGTGGCGCTGATTCTGGTGTAGGCCCTCACCCCCTGACCCCCTCTCCCGGAGGGAGAGGGGGGAAATGCATAGAAAGTCGCAGTCTTCTGGGCTTTTCCAGAGCTTTCCACCCCTCTCCCTCCGGGAGAGGGGACGGGGGTGAGGGCCTACGGCACCGTCACGTCGCGGCTGGCCTGGTTCGAGCCTGAGGCGTTCGCCACCCGCAGCACCACGGTATAGGTGCCCGGCGCGCTGAAGGCGTGCGACGGGTTCCTCTGCGTGCTGGTGTTCTGGGTGCTTCCGGAGTCGCCGAAGGTCCATTGCCAGCTCGTCGGCTGTCCGCCTCCGGAGGCGTCCTGGAACTGCACCAGGCGGGTGATGGGGTCCACGATCGTAAAGGTGAAGTTGGCGATCGGCGGATCGAGCCGGCCGTCACCCCGGCAGGTCGTGTCGCGCGGCTGGTAGCTGTAGCCCTGGACCAGCGTGTCCAGGCAGCCGGTCGTGGTGTTGGTCACCTTGACGTCGACCGCCTTGGGAAGGAACCGGTTCCCCCGCTGGCCGTCGTTGTTGTCGTCGCAGGGCTGCTCCTCGAAAGTCCCGGTGAAGGTGGGGACGGTGGCGTCGATCCGGGTCGAGCTCGTGTTGCTGACCTGGGCGCGCACGTTGTTGATCTCCACCAGGACCGGGCTCTCGAAGGAGGTCCCTTCGATCCGCACCGGGATGGAGACGTCGAAGAGGCCGCTGGCGGGGCTGATCCGGGAGAGGAGGGGCGGATCGGCCGAGTAGGAGAAGACGATGTCGCTGGTCACGGTCTGGGCGCTCTGCAGGTTGGTCACCTGGACCGGGCCGAGCGGCGGGTTGCAGTTGGTCACGGACACGGGAATGGTCCGCGCCACGATCCGCGTCGACGATACGCTCTCGACGGTCTGCACGGAGCCGCCGAAGCGGACCTGCACCTGGCTCTCGAAGCCCTGGCCGGTGATGGTGACCCGGTCGCCCCCGTGATAGCTCGCCTCGCGCGGCTGGACGTCGCTGATGAAGATGTCGTCGCTGACGTAGCGGAACGCGCCCCCGGCGATGGTCTGGAAGCCGGTGTCGCGGTTGCGCACCAGCACGTCCACCTGGCGGTTGAACAGCGACTGTCCGAGCCCGGTGGCCGCCGGGGTGCGTACGGACAGGCGGGTGCGGCTGGCCGAGGTCACGGAGGCCTCGACCCCTTCGAAACCGCCCGTCGCCGGCCGGATGCCGAAGATGACCTGCACCGGCGGCACGAAGCCGTCGCCGCGGATGGTCACCGTCTCGCCGCCGTTGTTGGAGCCGCTCGGCGGGTCCACCGAGAAGACGACCGGCCGGTCCAGCGACTCTCCGTTCACATAGGTGAAGCTGCCCGGCAGGGTGTCCGAGACCGGCTCCGCCTCGTCGATGTTGTTGGTCACGGTCACGTTGACGATCAGCGTGTCGCCCACCGCGACCGGCGTCGCCGGCCGCGGCGTGGTCACCCGGATCGTGCTGGAGCTCAGCACCTGGGCGTCGGTGCCCACCACGGTCCCGAAAGTCACGCGCACCGGGCTCTCGAAACCGGCGCCGGTGATCGTCACCGGTACGTCCCCCTCCGCCGTGCCCGAGTTGGGCTGGATGCCCGTCAGGTAGAACGGGGGCCTCTCGAACTCCTGGATGGGGACGCTGAGCCGCTGCACGGTGGTGTCCACCTGGGCGAGGATGTTCGCCGTGCCCGTGGCGTCGCCGGGATAGAGAGAGGCGGTGGCGACTCCGCCGGCGAGCGTGGCGTTCACCAGAGTGACCGCGCGGCTCGCGTCGAAGCTCCCCAGGCTGGTGCTGATCGCGCAGCGGGTGCCGTCCGCGGCCGGCTGGCCGTCGCTGCGTCGGACGTTCACCCGGATCGTCGCCGGGGTCGTCGTCCCCACCATGATCGAGGACGGCTCGGCGGTCAGCTCGATCGCGAAGGCGCCGGTGCCGCTGCCGCCCCCGCCGTTGCCCGGCGGCTGCGAATCCGGGGCGACAGGGTTCGTGGAGTCGCAGGCCGCGAGCCACAGGCAGGCGGTCAGCGCGACGAGGACGAGCCCGGTCTGGCGGAGCGGACGAGACAGTGAGGCGCTACGGATCATCGCTACGATACGAACCAAAAGACTGCCTGGGGTCGGCGGTGATAGGGGAGTTATAGCACCTGCTTGGGTGCGGAGCAAGGGAGGGGCTCTGCCGCGGCGTGGTTTTTCAGCCCTGGGATCTCGCGGCGCGCAGGCGGGCGAGCTCCTCTTCGAGGGCTCGGACCCGCTCCTCGGCTTGACGACGGGCTGCGACCTCGGCGGCGGCACGCTCTTCCGCCTGTCGGCGGGCTGCGACCTCGGCGGCGGCACGCTCTTCTGCCTGTCGGCGGGCTGCGGCCTCGGCAACGGCCCGTTTCTCGGCCTGTCGGCGGGCTGCGGTCTCTTCTTCGTCGCGCAGGAAAGGTTCGCCGGTGGCGATGTCCGTCAGGCGGAGAAGGGAGCCGTCGTGATGGAATTCGACCCCTGTGGTGGTGCTGACGAGCGATCCGTCCGGCCCAGGTGACATCGGACGATAGCGGCGCCCCACCAGGCGGAAGCCTTGGAGCTGTGGTTTCAGATATTCGCCCAGGGGATCGAACAGGAAGTACTCGGCAACGCCGAGCCGCTCGTATAGATCCTTCTTGAATCCAAGGTCTTTTCGCTTCGTGCTGTAGGACGTCACCTCGGCCACGAAGCAGGGGACCTTTCCCTCCTTCCACAACAGGTAATTCCGCCGGCGACCCTTGGGAACCCCCTTGACGACGAAGCCATCGGGCGCCACGACCGCCTCGCGATTTCCTTTCTCGTAATAGAAGAGGAGATTCCCAGCCACATATACGTCGGGCGTGTCCTGGAAGCGCTTTTTGAACGCGGCCCGGATGTACACCATCTCCTCAAGATGGACCTCGGTCTCCGCCATCGGCTCGCCGTCGGAATCCGGATACTCGATCTCGTCTTCTTCGAGAGGGATTGCGGTCATGCGTGCCATCCTTTCCCGGAAGTTCCCGCATCAGAGCACAGGAACCTGCCGGAGCGCAACGCGCTGGCTCTTGATGGTACCACTTCGGGAGCTGGTGAGCCCTTACGCCAGCCTTCCGTCGAGAAGATCGAAGGCGCTTCCGATCTCTCCGTGACTGCCGACCAGCACCAGGCAGTCGCCGTCTTCCAGCCGCAGGTCGGGCTTGGGATTGGGGAAGTGCTGCTGGCCGCGCACCAGGGCGATGACGCTCGCCCCCGTGCGCTCGCGCAGGCCGATGTCCCGCAGGGACGAGCCGACCTGCGGGTTCTCGGGACCGAGCTGGTAGACGTCCGTGAGCCCCTGCGCGAGCACCCTCAGCAGAGCCTCGGAGAGGCCCTGGCGGGACGGCGCCCGCAGCATCAGGTAGTCCTCGCCGCGCAGCGCCCGGGTCTGGGCGCGGATCACGTTGGTGGGCACGTGGTACTGCTGCAGCACGCGGGTGAAGATCTCGATCGAGGTCTCGAACTCCTCGGCGATCACCTCGTCGGCGCCGCAGGCGCGGAGATCCTCGATCTCCGCCACCGCCCGCGTGCGGACGATGATGTGGGTCCCGGGGCTCAGCTCGCGGGCGAGGCGGACGCTGCGGCGGACCGCCGGCGGGTCCGAGATGGCGAAGACCACGACCCGGGCCCTCTCGACCCCGGCGTGCTCCAGGATCTCGCGCCGGACAGAGTCCCCGAAGAGGACCGGCTCTCCAGCCGCCTGGGCGCGCCGCACGGTCTCGGCGTCCAGCTCGACGACGAGGTAGCGGATGGAGGCCTCGCGGAGGACCCGGGCCAGGTTCCGGCCGTTGACCCCGAACCCGACGACGATCACGTGGTCGCGCAGGGCCGAGGCCTTCGCGCTCTCCTCCGGACGCGGGCCGCGGAGGGAGGGGATCAGCTCCGCCAGGCGCGGCGCCTGGGAGATCAGGAGAGGGGTCAGCATCATGGTGAGCACGGCCGCGGCGATGAAGGACTGGTAGAGCGCGGGCGGCAGCATCCCATGGCTCTGGCCGACCCGGAGGAGGACGAAGGAGAACTCGCCGATCTGCGCCAGGCCGAGGCCTGTGATCACGGCGATCCTCCCTGGAAAGCCGAGCAGGGCCACGGCTCCCGTGGCGGCGAGCGCCTTGACGACGAGGATCAACAGCGCCAGCCCGCCGATCGCCGCGACGTTGGCCATGGCAAAGCCGAGGTCGAGCAGCATGCCGATCGAGATGAAGAAGAGGCTGTTGAACACGTCGCGAAAGGGGACGATCTCGGCGACGACCTGGTGGCTGTATTCCGACTCGGAGATCACGATGCCGGCGAGGAAGGCCCCCAGGGCGAGGGAGAATTCCAGGCTCTCGGTGAGCCAGGCCATGCCGAGGCAGACCAGCAGCGCGCCGAGCACCAGGACCTCCCGGACGCGGGTCTTCACGATCTGATGGAGCAGACGGGGCATCAGGTAGCGGGCGAGCAGGAACACCGCCGCGACCGCGGCGAGAGAGACCGTGAAGCGGAGCGCCACGGCGGCCGGCGAGGCCTCCACGGTGCCGGCCAGGACCGGCGTCAGCACGATCATCGGCACGATCAGGAAGTCCTGGAAGAGGAGGATGCCGATCGCCACCCTGCCCTGGGGGGCCGCGAGCTCGCGCCGGTCCGTGTACAGCTTGAGGATGATGGCCGTGCTGCTCAGCACCACGAGGAAGCCGACGAAGGCCGCCCGCGGAGCGCCGAGGCCGGCGAGCAGCGCCAGGGCGAACGCCGCGCCGAGAGTCAGCAGCGACTGCAGGGAGCCGCCGAGGAAGAAGGCGCGGCGGATCTCCCGCAGGCGTTCGAGGGAGAACTCGAGGCCGATGGAGAAGAGAAGGAAGACGACGCCGATCTCGGCGAAGACCTCGACCTGCCGGGTGTCCGGCACCCAGGCGAGGCCGGAAGGGCCGATCAGCACGCCGGTCAGCAGGAAGCCGACGACCGACGGCACCCGGAGCTTGTGGCTGGCCAGGATGACCACGACCGCGGCGGCCAGGATGACCACGGAGTCGCGGAGAAAAGCCTCGATCGACACGCCGGCGGCACCTCCTCGCGCCCATGATATCGGAGAGGTGCGCCGCCTCGTTCGCGGCTCGTACGCCGTCGCCGAGCTCCCGGCGGCTTCCGCCGAGCCGGCGGCGGCGGCCCACGAGGTGACGGCTGGAGCCCACGAGGCCACGGCGGGAACGCACGAGATCACGGCGGTGACTCACGAGGCCACGGCGGCCGCTCACGAGGCCACGGCTGGAGCCCACGAGGCCACGCGGGAACGCACGAGATCACGGCGGCGACTCGCGAGGCCACGGCGGGTGCTCACGAGCCTACGGCTGGAGCCCACGAGGCTACGGCGGGTGCTCACGAGGTCACGGCGGTGACGCACGAGGCCGCGGCGGTGCGCACGAGGTCAGGGCGGTGCTCACGAGGTCACGGCTGCAGCTCGCGAGGCCACGGCGGTGACGCACGAGCGGACGGCGAGACCGCACGCGATCTCGTGAGCCGCACCCCTGACCCCCTCTCCCGGTGACGGGAGAGGGGGTCAGGGGGTGAGGGCCTCAGGCCGCCTCGGGCCCGGCGTCGAAGACCCGCCGGTCGAGGATGGCGCCGCAGCGCTCCAGCGCCAGCGAGCCCGCGGCTTCCAGCAGGTAGGCCAGCGACTGCGGCGAGCGCACCAGGCTGGCGGCCACGTTCAAGGCGTCCACCAGCGCCTCGTCGAACAGGCGCAGGCGGCCCACGGCCTCGCCGCCTTCGAGCACGACCTCGTAGCCGTCGGAGGCGGGCTCGGGGGCAAGGCGGAACAGGCGGTCGCGGCCGGTGCCGGGCAGCACCGCCGCGGCCAGCCGCGCCAGGTCGCGGTCCGGGAACACGGCCGTGGGCGGGAACCCGCGGGTGAAACCCTCGCCCACGCGGTACAGCCCCCAGCCGTGGCCGGGGATTTCCTCGACGAGCCACGGTCCGGCCACGTCGGCCTCGCCCGCGGTGACCGGCTCGTCGCGCTCGCCGAGCCGCTTCAGGAATTGGGGATGGAAGGCGTTCCGCAAAGAAGGAACGGAAGGGACAGGCGGAATGGTATCCTCATCGGAGCCCTGCATGGAGCTGATCCTCCTTGTGGGGTCAGGCTCGGGAGTGAGTTGCCGCTCGCTTCCGGGCCGTTTTCGTTGTGGCCGCAGAGAGATGCGGCCGGCGCACACCAGGGGCTGCCAGGTTTTTCCGGATCGTCGTTTCCTCCCTGCGTCACCTCCCTTCCTGATCTACGCTGCAATACCGCCTGCCCGGGATCGTAGGATGGGAGCTGCGGGAAGTCAAGAGGAAATCGCGGAGAGAGAGAATTCCCAACGGTTGGCCAAGCCCGAGAGTTGGGCAATCTACGTAGCGTGAGATACTCTTGTGAGGAGGGGCCTTCGATGACACGGACCATCATCTCTCCGGCGGACCTGTCCCAGAGGACCCGAGAGATCTTGGACCGGGTTCAGGAAGGAGAGCTCACAGTCGTCGCAAGCGGAGGGGAGGAGCGCATCGTCCTCCTGGATGCCCTCGACCACCGACTCCTGCGAGCCCTCGCCCTTTGCGCCACGGGCGGAGGCGCCGACGATCCCGGCGATCTTCTCGAAGCCCGGGTGATCCGCGATTACCTCGACGAGAAGATCAATCTCGGGAAGGCGGCTGAGCTGCTCCAGCTCTCTCGGTTCGAGCTCGAGGAGAGCTTCCGGCGGCTGGGGATTCCGCTCCGTCGAGGAGCCCGCTCGATCGAGGACGCACAGGCAGAAATCGCCGCCGCACGCCGGCATGCCTGAACCATTCCTGCGCATGCCGTCGCTTGCAGACACGACGGTCCTAAGCAACTTTGCACAGATCCAGCGGACCGACCTCCTGAGGGCGGCCTACCCGGATCTCTCGGCTCCGATGCAAGTCTGGACCGAGTTGAATCTGGGTATCCGCCGGGGGTTGGTCCCCGTCTGCGATTGGTCTTGGCTGAAGATTCTCGATTTGACCGAGCGGGAGCACGCCCGGGCGGCTGAGATTGGCCGCGCTCTGGGTCCCGGAGAGGCAGCTTGCATCGCGGCAGCCGTTTCTCGCGGATTCTTCATGCTGTCCGATGACTGGGCGGCGAGAGAGCTCGGCCGTTCTCTGGGTCTCGAGGTCTCTGGCACCCTGGGCGTTCTCGACCGCCTTGTCTTGCAGCAGATCCTCGGTTTGGAAGAGGCAGACGCTCTCCTCGCAGAGATGGTGCGACGCGGTTTTCGCAGCCCGTACAGCTCGCTTCGCGAGATACCCCGCTGAGGTTGGTATCGAGAAGGATTTTCACTGCCAGAAGGATTCGTCGACCTGCTCAAAGATCTCGACGGCCTTGAGGACTTCGGCTCCCTGTTCCGCCGACCAGGTGCCGATGAAGCGATCCAGGGCATGGCCGATCGCCTTGGGCGGCTCGGAGGATACCCGATCCTCGTGTCCTTCTTGGCGAACGAGCATCAGGCGCACTGTCCGACCGCCGGCACTTGTGATGACGACCTCCTGCCCAGCGGCTGCCTCCTCAATCAGCTCGCCGAGATGTCCTTCTGCTTCCTTCAGGCTGACCTTGATCACGAGGATGAGGATACCACTCCTGTCCATGCCGAAGACAGGCTGCGGAGGCGGGTAGTATCGAGAAGGGACGCCGATGCCTCCCAGGAGGCGGCGATAAGTGTCTTTTTAGAGAACGTTGATGGTGGACCTGCTGCGCGGGATTGGAGCACTCTGCTGTCCTGGCTGCGGGAGGCCGCAGCGTGGGGCAAGGAGCCGAGACAGAGGGGTAGGGGTGACGACCTGCGTACCTTGTCCACCGTCACTACCGTGCCAGGACTCAGTCCTCACCCAGGCTATGAAAGCTGACCTCGTCTGCTCGGGAACCGTTCGCTGCCCGGTCAATCGCTGTCTCTGCGAGACTGGCCAAAGGTCGCATGATTCAACTCATAGACTCGCCAGGCATCGAAGTGCTTCACGATGCGCGCCGACTCGTCGCTGAACACCTTTGCATCCCCGCCGGCGGCGTGGATGTCCGAGCTGAGCTTCTCGTAGATACTCCGCAGCGACGGAAAGCGTTGGCTGAAGTCCTCAGGCAAGTTGCGGTAGTACCAGTCGAGCGCTTCCTCTGCTCGCATTTCAGCGGCAGGCGGAAACGACCGCACCCACTGCTCCACGAGTGTGCGTAGAAGGAAGTTGCCGGCAAGTGTCTGGCCGGACTGGTGCGCGACCACGGCGCCAGAGTAGTACTTCGCAACTTGGCGGGGGATCTCCCGTGGCACGTTGACGTGCTCGATCGGGCTCCTCCCCGCGAGGGTGAGCTTGAGACCTTCCCGCCGCACCAGGAAGACCGTAGGCTCGCCCTTGCAAGACTGACACACATAACAAAGGACGAATATCTGCCGCGTGGGTTTCGACTTTTCGCCAGAGAAGACATGGGTGCAGTCCGTGGCGTGGAACGGCTCGAGGCGCTTGCAAGGCGCGGCGCAGTAGAGCTTGAGATCTGGTGCCCTTACTTGCAGTCTCTTCGCCAACTTTACGCCCGCGGGGACCCCTCTCACGCTGTAATCGACTATGCCCGTTTGGCTGCCGAAGATCGACCAAGGCCCGTCCTGCAGACCAGCGGCCAGATCTAGGGCGTTCCCCGCGCGCTCTTTGGGTGCCTTGGCGGCGGCCTCGAAGTTGGTGATCACGCCGAGCTTCACCTGCACGCTCTGGTAGAGGTGCTTGCACTCTAGCAACTCGCGTAGGGCGTCGGCGACGCGCTGTTCGTAGATAGCGGTCAGGTCCGCGACAGCGTCTGCGTAGTTCACTGGTGTTGCTCGGCCGGCCAACACACCGCCGCCAGGGCCCGCCTTAGCGGCCGTGACGGGCGATGAGCTCGCGCACAGCAGGTACCAACTCGGTGGGAATCTCCATCACTGTTTGAGTCTCATCTTCGAAGGCGGCTTCATCCTCCGCCACCGCCTCGGCCTCGGTCTGCTCTTCATAGTGAGCAAGAACCCGCCGGACTCGCTCCTCGTCCCAGCCTGGAGGAAAGTTGTTCTGCTTCACTTTCAGAGGGTACTGATGGTGGAGCCGAAGGGAGTCGAACCCTCGACCTCTTGAATGCCATTCAAGCGCTCTCCCAACTGAGCTACGGCCCCACAGGGCGACAGAGTCTAGCTTCTGACCGCCCTGGTGTCAAACGGCGGGCTCAGTCGTCGGCATTCCCGCTCAGATCGTACTTCTTCATCTTGGCCCGCAGGGTGTTGCGCGCGATGCCGAGCAGGCGGGCGGTCTCGCGGATCTTGCCGTGGCACTGGACGAGGCCGGCGGCGATGAGCTGCCGGTCGTAGCGGTCCAGCGCCTCCTCGTAGCCCCCTTCGGCCAGGCGGATCGTCGCTCCGAGCCCCGGCGCCTCCGGCGGGCGGGCCGCGGCGTGCGCCCCCCGGACCTGGAGCGCGATCCAGCCGAAGTCGTCCACGGTCAGGGTGTCGCTCCCGGCCAGGACGAAGGCGCGGTGGATCGCCGCCTCCAGCTCGCGGACGTTGCCCGGCCAGGAATAGGCGTAGAACAGGTCGAGCACCGCCGGGTCCAGCTCCTTGGGCGGACGCCCGAGGTCGCGGCTGATCTTCGCCAGGAAGTGGTCGACCAGGTAGGGGACGTCCTCCCGGCGCTCGCGCAGGGGGGGCAGGACGAGCGGGATGATGTTCAACCGGTAGAAGAGATCCTCGCGGAACTCGTTGCGCCGGATCGCCTCCTCCAGGTCGAGGTTGGTGGCGGCGATGATCCGCACGTCCGCCCTGAGAGTCCGGGTGCCGCCGACGCGCTCGAACTCCTTGTCTTCGACCACCCGCAGCAGCTTGGCCTGGACCCCGCGCGAGATCTTGCCGATCTCGTCGAGGAAGATGGTGCCGTGGTTGGCCAGCTCGAAGCGGCCCGGCTTCATGCCGGCGGCGCCGGTGAAGGCCCCCTTCTCGTGCCCGAACAGCTCGCTCTCGACCAGCGTCTCCGGCAGGGCCGCGCAGTTGAAGTGGATGAACGGAGCCTGCCGGCGCGGCGAGACGGAGTGGATGATGCGGGCCACCAGCCCCTTGCCCGTGCCGCTCTCCCCCCGCACCAGGACGGTCGAGGGGTTCTGGGCCACCTTCTCCAGCATCTGCTTGAGATTGCCGATCACCCGGCTGCGGCCGATCAGCGAGCCCAGGTTGTGGCTGGAGAGGATCTCGCTGCGCAGCGACTCGTTCTCTTCCTTGAGGCGCAGCCGCGACGCCTCCAGCTCGGTGTAGAGGCGGGCGTTCTCGATGGCGATGGCCGCCTGCTCGGCAAAGGCGAGCAGGAACTCCAGATCGGTCGGGCCGAACAGGTGCTGGGACTCCCGGTGGTCGATGTAGATCGCCCCGGCCAGCCGGTCCTTGATGGCCAGCGGCACGCAGAGGATCGAGCGGATGTGGCGGGCGACGATGGAGGTGGCGCCGGCGAACCGGCCGTCGGTCATGGCGTCGACGGCCAGCACCGGCTCCCGGTGCTCGATGACCCGGCGCACCACGCTCTCGGAGAGCATCCGCCCTTCATCACCGTCGTCTCCTTCCAGGTTGCGGGCCACGGCGATCTCCAGCTCCCGGGTCAGCCGGTTGGAGAGGACGATCATGCCGCGCTCGGCCCCCAGACGCTCCAGGACCAGGTCCATGGTGCGGCTCAGCACCTCCTGGAGGTCCAGCGTGGAGTTGATGACCTTGAGCACCTCGTAGAGGACGGCGTTGGCTCCCCGCCCGACGTGCAGGCGCTGGTGCTCGCGGATGCGCTCCACGGCGCCGCTGGCCCGCCGCAGCTCGGTCTCGGCGCCCAGCCGTTCGAAGCCGGAGAGCGCCCGCCGCAGCCGGCGCAGGGCCGTATCGACGTTCCAGGTGCGCAGGCCCCACTCGTAGAGGCTGCGCGCGTGCTCGTAGGGCGCCTGCAGCTCCTCCAGGAGGCGAACCCCCTCGGAGAACAGGCGCTCGGCCTCCTCGATCTCCTCGCGGGCGTTGGCCAGCCGGCCTTCGATGGAGAGGAGCTTGGCGAGGGTGAATCGATCGCCCAGCTCCTCGATGCGGCGGCGGGCTTCCGCGGCGTGGAACCCGGCCTCCTCCAGCTCGCCCTCGCGCAGCGACAGGTCGGCGAGGGAGGTGTGGATGCGGGCGAGCGACTGCCGGGTCCCCGCGGTCTCCCACAGCTCCAGGGCGCGCGTCATGTTCCGGCGCGCGCTGTCCAGGTTGTCCCGGTCCTTCTCGATCAGGCCGAGCTGGTAGCAGGCGTGGGCGAGCTGGTCGCTGTCCTCCACCTTCTCGGCGCCGGCCAGGGCTTCGCGCACCCGCCGCTCGGCGTCGGCGCTGCGCCCCCGTTTGCGGTCGAGGGAGGCGAGCTGGGCGAGCACGGCGAAGCGGTCCGGATGGTCGGGCATGTCCTGCAGCAGCTTCAGGGCCCGCTCGTAGTGCCGCTCGGCGCGAGGCCAGTTGCCCAGGATCTCCTCCACCTCTCCGAGGTTCAGCCGCGACAGAGCCTCGTTCTCGCGCGCGCCCAGCCGGCGCCCCACCTCGGCGCTGCGGGACAGCGGCTCGCGCGCCGCCAGCCAGTTGCCGCGGCTGCACTCCATGATCCCCAGGTTGTTGAGGGCGAAGAGCTCGCCCCAGGGATCGTGGGTCCGCTCGCAATAGGCCAGGTTGCGGCGGTAGAGCTCCAGCGCCGGCTCGTACTCCCCGGTCTTCCACAGGACGTTGCCCAGGTTGTTGCGCAGCGTCAGGCAGAGGCTCTCGTCGCCCGCCCGCTCAGCCACCCAGAGGCCGCGGCGGATCAGGCGGCCGGCCCGGCGCCAGTCGCCGTGATCGGACCACAGCATGCCGATCGTGTTGAAAAGATTGGCCCGCTGGCGGGGCAGCCCCTCGCGGCGGGCCCGGTCCAGGGCCGTGCGCGCGGTCTTGAACGCCGCGTCCCACTGGGCGAGGTCGCGCTGCGCCAGGGCCCTGCCCTGCATCAGGTCGACCTCCAACTCGGGTTCTCCGGTTCCGGAAACCAGCCGCAGCCCCTCCTCGTGGCTCTCCAGCGCGGCCTCGTGCTCGCCGAGGCGGGTGTGCAGCCGCCCCTTGCGGAGCAGCGCGCGGGCGGCGAAAGCCCGGCCGTCCCGGCTGCTCCGCTCCAGGTCGGGCCGCCGCAGCAGGTCGTGGTAGACGCGCAGGGCCCGCCCGTAGGAGCCCGCCGCTTCCAGCGCTTCGGCCTGGGCGGCCAGAGCCCGCGTGCCCGCGGCGGTCTCCACCTCGGCGGCGGCCTCCGCGGCCCGGCCGTAGAGCACGGCCGCCTGCGAGTAGCCGTACACGGCGGTGGCCTCGGCAGCGGCCTGCAGCAGGTACGGCAGGCTGCGCGCCTTCTCTCCCCCGCGCCAGAAGTGCTCGGCCACGGAGGCAGCCAGACCGGGCTCGCCGCGCTGCAGCCGCTCCTCCAGGAGCGCGGCCAGCCGGTGGTGGAGCCGCGACCGGCGCTCGCCCTCGATCTCCGCGTACAGGGCCCGCTGGAGGCGGTGCCTCGCGATCTTGTAGAGCGAGCCCTCCGCCTCCTGCCGGCGCTCCAGGTACCCCTGCTCCACCAGCGACGAGAGCCCCTCGTAGACCGCCTGTGGATCTCCCTCGACCAGCGCGGCGAGGAGGCCCAGGGGAAAGGGATCGGCGATCAGCGCGGCGGCTTCCAGCAGCTCGCGAACAGGCCCGGTCAGGGCGAGGAAGCGCTGCCGGTCCTGCTCCTCCCGGCCGCCCGGCGCGCTCGCCCAGCGCGCCAGGGCCGGCAGCGAGGGCTTCCACTCCCCGTCGCGGGAGAGCAGCACGCCGTCGTCCACCAAGTGGCGGAGGAGCCGCAGGACCTCGCCGGGGAGCCCCTGCGTCTCGTCGTAGACCCAGCCGTAGAACGTGCCGGGGAGGCTCGCGGTGCCCAGGGAGGCGTCGACGAGCAGGGCGGTCCCGGCGCGGTCGAGCGGCTCCAGGCGCAGGCGCCGGAACGGCCCCTCTTCCTCCGCAGCCGCCTCCCCCTCCTCGGGACGGCGGCTCGCGACGATCAGCACCCGGGAGCCGCGCAGCTCCTCCCCGAGGTAGCCCAGGAGCTCCCGGCTCTCGCTCCCGGCCAGGTGCAGGTCGTCGAGCAGCAGCACGATCGGACGGCCGGTGGCGGCGCGGGCGGCCAGGTCGAGGGCGATGTCCCGATAGAGGCGGAAGCGGGCGCGCTGGTTGGTCTCGCGCGGCGGACCTCCCCCTTCCAGGTCGATCCCCAGGGAGCGCAGGGCCTCCAGGAAAGGGCCGAGCGGCTGCGCGTTCTCCTCGCCGCCACGGCTGCGATGACTGCGCCCCACCCGCGCCCCCCCGATGGCGGCGAAAAGCCGGAGCTCGCGCAGAAGGCGGCTCTTGCCTGCTTCGTCCGGCCCCTCGACGAGCACGACGCCGCCTTTCCCTTCGGCGGCGGACGCCAGCTCGGCGCGCAGCCGGGCCACGGCCTCCTCCCGGCCGATCAGGCAGCTCGAGAGCACGCGCCCCTCGGAGAACGAGAGGCTGGCGGCGTCGATGTAGCGTCCCGCAGCCTCGCCGAGCGCCAGCAGGAGCCGGCCGGCCGAGGCGTAGCGCTCCCCCGGATCGCGGTGCAGCAGGCGGATGAGGATGCGCGCCAGAGCGGCGGGCGTGTCGGGCCGCAGCGAGCACGGGTCCGGCAGCTCCCCTTCCAGATGGAAACGGATCGCCGCCATCTCGTCTCCGGCCGAGGGGAGCACGCCGGTGGCCAGCTCGAACAGGGTCATCCCCAGCGAGTAGAGGTCGGCGCGGTGATCGTAGCTGTCCTGGAGCAGCACCTCGGGCGCGGTGTAGGCCAGGGTGCCGCGGATGCGCCGGTCGAGTGGACCGCGGGTCTCCTGCGCCAGCCCGAAGTCGAGGATCTTGAGGATGGGCCGGCCATCCCCCGAGGCGAGCGCGAGATTGGCCGGCTTGACGTCCATGTGGACGACGCCCTGGCGATGGATGTGGGCGAGGCCGGCCACAGCCTGGATCGCGAGGTCGTAGAAGCCGTCCCAGCCCTGACCGCGGAGCCAGTCCGCGACCCCCTGGCCGGACAGCAGCTCCATGGCGAGGAAGGGATAGTCACCGGGCAGGATCCCGAAGTCGTACACCTCCACCACGTTCGGGTGGCGGGCCTCGGAGAGGAGCCGCACCTCGTGGCGGAAGCGCGCCAGCTCCTCGGCGTCCCCGGGATGGAGCGCGACCTTGAGCGCCAGGGGGTGCCCGCCGGAGCCGCCGGTCCGCACCCGGTAGACGACGGCCTGGGCGGTGCGGGCGATCTCACCCTCCAGCAGCACGTCGCCGAGCTGCCGGTCGAGTTGGGAGAGGTCGAGCCCGAGGTCGTGCATGGGGGTCAGACTGGCGAGAACATCCTCATCACGCCGCCGTGGACCCTCACCCCCGACCCCTCTCCCGTCACCGGGAGAGGGGCGCCCCCCACCAGCCTGTCTCATCTGGGCTCCCCCCTCTCCCGGTGACGGGAGAGGGGGGCTGGGGGGGTGAGGGTTCCGAGGAGGCGATCCGGCGCGCCAGCTCGGCGCGCAGCTCCGCGATCCCTTCGCCGGTCACGGCCGAGACCCAGAGGCCGCCATTGCGCAGCTCCATTTCCGGGACCAGGTCGCTCTTGTTGAAGACGTCGACGATCCGCTCGCGCTCGACGCCGATCTCCTCCAGCACCTGCGCGGCGATCTCCATCTGCTCGCGCCAGTGCGGATGACTGCGGTCGACGACGTGGAGCACCAGGTCCGCGGAGGCGATCTCGCCCAGCGTGCTGCGGAACGAGGAGACCAGGTGGTGCGGGAGCTTGCGGATGAAGCCTACGGTGTCGGCGAAGACCACGGGCCCGCCGTCGCCATCCACGCCGCGCCGCAGCTTGGCGTCCAGGGTGGCGAACAGGCGGTCCTCGCCCGAAGTCCCGGAGTGGGTCAGCCGCTCGAACAGGGTCGACTTGCCGGCGTTGGTGTAGCCGGTCAGGGCTACGACGGGCGTGCCGCGGCGGCCGCGGCGCTGCACCTCGCGCGTGCGCTCGATCTTCTCCAGCTCCGCCTCCAGCCGGCGGATGCGGGAGCGCAGGACCCGGCGGTCCTGCTCGAGCTGCTTCTCGCCCTCGCCGCCACGCACGCCCTTGCGCCCCCCTTGCCGCGAGAGGTGGCTCCACTGCCGGGTCAGCCGGGGGAGCATGTAGTTGAGCCGGGCGAGCTCCACCTGCGTGCGCGCCTCGCGGCTGCGCGCCCGCTGCCCGAAGATCTCCAGGATCAGGCCGCTGCGGTCCATGACCGCAAGGCCGCTCGCCGCCTCGACGTTCTTGACCTGGCTCCCCGCCAGGTCGTCGTCGAACAGGAGCAGGTCGGCGCCCAGCTCGCGGGCGGAGTCGACGATCTCCGCGAGCTTGCCCTGGCCGATGTAGGTGGCGGGATCGGGCGCCCTGCGCCCCTGCACGGCGCGGCCGGCCACACGGACCCCCGCGCTCTCCGCGAGCTGCTCCAGCTCGTCCAGATGCTCCTCCACCACATATCCCGGGCGGCCGGGTACCACGAGCCCGACGAGGAACGCCCGGCGGGACCGTTCAGAGCTGTTGTTGTTCAGGCTGTACAATCCTTTTGGGTCCGGTGCGCTATTCTAGAGGATGATGGGCCTCAGGGTCAAAGATTGACCCCGGTTTTCGTAACATCGGAGCATTCACATGAATTCCTCGGGTCTGCAGACCAAACTGATCGTCGCCGGGCTGGTGGCGTGCGCCCTGGCGGCCCTCTTCTGGCCGCGCGGGGAGGAGCGCACCTTCAAGGAGCCCGGCGGGTTCCTGTACGACGCCCAAGGGCGGCCGGCCAAGCTGGGATCGCAGCTCGCGCCCGTGTCGCTGGTCCATTTCTGGGCCACCTGGTGCCCCCCCTGCATCGACGAGATCCCGGCCCTGCAGCGCCTGTCCAGGGACTTCGGGCAGCATGAGAATTTCGACATCGTGATGGTGGCCGTCCAGGACGACGCGAAGAAGGCGGCCACCTTCCTCGGCCAGGGCTGGGACATGGTGCTGTTCGACCCCGACTGGGACGTGGCGAACCGCTACGGCACCGACAAGCTGCCCGAGACCTACCTGGTGGTCCGCGGCGAGGTGGTCGAGAAGTTCGTGGGCCAGACCGACTGGGACAACCCCGAGCTGCGGCAGAAGCTGACCTCTCTCCTGGGGGGGACCACGGCCAGGACCGCTGCCATCCCGGGCTCCGCACCTTGAACGATCTGCTGGAGGTCGCGATCAAGATCGGACTGTCGGCGCTCCTGGCGGGGGCGGTCGGCGCGGAGCGGGAATGGACCGGCAAGTGGGCGGGGCTGCGCACCCACATGCTGATCGCCGTGGGCTCGACCTTCCTCACCCACGTCTCGATCATCGTCGGGCCGCTCTTCGCGGAGGGGAGCAACGCCTGGGACCCGGGGCGGATCGCGGCGCAGATCGTCTCCGGCATCGGCTTCATCGGCGCGGGCACAATCATCCAGTCGCGAGGGGCGGTGCACGGATTGACCACCGCGGCCGGGCTCTGGGTGGCCTCGGCCCTGGGCATCGCCGTGGGCATCGGCCTCTACGGCCAAGCCACCCTGGTGACGGTCGCGCTGCTGGTGATCCTGATCGCCCTGCGGCCGGTCGAGCGTCGGCTGCGCGGCGAGACCCGGACGCTCCTGCTCCAGCTCACCGAGAAGCAGAAGCTCTCGCAGCTCCTGGAAGTCTTCGAACGGGAGAAGATCCGGTTGGAGGACCTGTCGGTCAGCGAAAGCGAGGACGGCCCGAGCGCGCTGGTCCGCTTCCGGGGATCTCAGGAGGATGCGGAACGGCTGCTGCGCCGCGCCCGGGAAGCGGACCTGGTCGTCTCCTCCGAAGAGGAGGACGTCCAGCGCCCGCCGTTCCCGTGACCTCAGAAGTGGAGCGCCAGACCGCCGTGGGCCATACCGAAGATCTGGGCCTCGTCGAAATCGACAGCATGGCCCGAGATCTCCACCAGCACCCCCAGCCAGTTGTTGATCTCGAACTCCCCGGTCACGCCGATGGTGAGGCCGATCGAGGTGTCCGTCACGTCCTCGTCCGACCGCGACCCTTCCAGGCGATAGCCGCCCAGCCCCAGGTAGACTCCGGAGTCGTAGTAGCTCTGGCGGAACCGGTACTCGCCGCCGATGGTCGCATACGTGAGATCGGCGTCGCGGAGAGAGCCGAAAAACTCACTCTGGTCCAGATTGAGCTGGCCCAGACGGACGATGACATGGGTTCTGCGCTCGGTCACCATGCCGAGGTTGACCTGAAGGCCGGTGTTGCTGAGATCGTCGCCCCGGTCGACGTCGACCGAGCCGCCGATCCCGCCGAGGACGCCGACGGTGTAGGTGTACAGCTCCTGGGCGCTCGCAGCGCCCGGGAGAAGGAGCAGGCCCAGGCACAGAGCGAGCTTGCCGAGCAGGCGATAGCGGTGATGCGTCACGTTCCCCCCTCCTTTGCGGCCGAGGCCGCGATCGGGTGGCGAGTATAGCCCTCCCAGCCGCCGCTCTGGCCATGACCTCCCCCTTATACGCTTCCGAGCCCCCCGGCGTCACACCTCCCCGTTGGCGGGACCGGTTGATCCACGCCCTGCTGCCGGCTCCCTGCCTGGCCTGCCGGCAGCCCCTGCCCGCAACCGGCACGGAGCTCGGGCTCTGCCAGGGCTGCCGCGCGCTCCTGCGGCCGATCCCCGCGGAAGCCTGTGCAATCTGCGCCCGCCCTCTCCCCGCCCGCGATCTCCCCGCGGACTGGCGCTGCGGCGCCTGCCGGGAGCACCCGCCCGCCTTCGACCGTCTGCTCGCGCTGTGGAGCTACGAGGAGCCGCTGGCGGCCGTGGTCCGCGCCCTCAAGTTCGGACGGCTGGACTACCTGGGAAGGCACCTCGGAGCCGCGCTGGCTGGAGGCCTCGGAGAGGAGCTCGCCGGAGCCGACCTGATCGTGCCGGTCCCCCTCCACTGGCGGCGCCGGCTGCGGCGCGGCTACAACCAGGCCGAAAGGATCGCCCGCCCCCTCGCCGCCCGGCTCGGGGTGCCGGTCGCGCCCGTCCTCTCCCGCACCCGTCCCACGCCCCCGCAGACCACCCTGGGCAAGGAAGCGCGCCTCGCCAACCTCCGCCGCGCCTTCCGCGTCGCCCGTCCCGCCCGCATCCGGGGCCTCCACCTCCTGCTGGTGGACGATGTCGCCACCACCGGAGCCACCCTCGACGCCGCCTCCGCCATCCTCAAGAAGGCAGGGGCCGCGAAGGTTACCGCGGTGGTGGCCGGGCGGACCCTGGCGGAACGGTAGCCCCTAACGCCTCCCCGCCGTCACCCTGAACCGCTGCGCGCGCACCACGGCGTTGCTGTGCTGCCAGACGACCACGAAGTTGCCAGCCGTGCCGATGTGGGCCACATCCGGCTCGGTCGGCCGGTCCTCGTCCTCGCCGCGGGTGCGGACCACGAAGTCCGCTCCGTCAGCCGTGCCGGCCGCGGTAAAACGCCGGCCGACGACCGTCTCTTCTACCGCGCGGCTCTGCCAGACCACCACGAAGGCCCCCCTGCCGTCATGGGAGATCGCGGGCTCCCGCTGGTCGCCGTCCACCCGGCTGTTGACGCGGAAGACCGCGCCCTGCCGCCGGCCGGCCGTGGTGAAGCGCTGAGCCAGGATGTCCATCGCGGACGACGCCGGCGCCTGGTCGCTCGACCAGACCACCACGAACGTCCCCCCGTTGCCGCAGGAGACCGCGGCCTGGGAATCGTCCGCCGTCGGCGGCGCCACCCTCAGCTCCGCGCCGAGAGGCGTTCCCGCGGGAGCAACCCGCCGCATCACAACCCCCTTCTTGCTCGGTTCGAAGGGGCGGATGGCGTCCACGATCGTCCACACCACCACCGCCCGGTTGGCCGTGTCCACGCAGATGTCCGGCCGCGTGCCCAGGAGCAGGCCGGTGCTCAGCTTGGCCGGAGCGCCGAGCGGCGCGCCGTTGCTGTTGAACCGGCGCACCATCACTTCCGGCCGGGTGCCTTCCGTGGTGGCGCCCGGCGGGATGAAGCGGACCCACGCCACCACGAAGCCGCCGTCCCGGGAAGCGGCGATCGCCGGCTCGAAGTCCAACGGCGAAAGCGGAGCGGTCGGCTCGTCCACGTTGACCCGGATCGCCGCCCCGAGCGCCTGGCCCGTGCTTCTGAAGCGCTGGACGAAGATCTCACTATTGTTGTCGTCCCCTACCTCGGACCAGGCGACCGCATAGATGCCCTGCGCGTTCACCGCGACCGAGGCGTCGTACTGGTCCAGCCCCGCGTTCCTGCTGACCGGCGCGTCGGCGCCCCGAGGGGCTCCGTTCACGGTGTAGAAGCGGGCGGAGACGCCCTTGGGATCGGCGGTGCTCGTGCTTTCCCAGACGACCACGAAGGCGCCGGACGCGGCTCCAGCGACGGCAGCCAACCTTTTCTTGCAGACGACGCAGGTGCTGACGCTGACCTCCGCGCCGAGCTTCTGGGACGCCGCCCAGACAGACGCCGCCGCGCCAAAGCAAATCAGAAGGATAGAAAAAAGACGCACTTTCGCTTTCATCAGAAAACCTCTTTCGTGAGTTACCCTTGTGTACGAGCTTAGCAGCCCCGGCGTTGAGGGCAAACTCCCGGTTTCGTTTTCAGGATCCGGCGTGTCTAATGGGCATGAGGAGCCTCCACCTTCGCGATCCCCGCCTCTACCAGATCGCCGTCCTGACCTCTCTGCTGGTCTACGGCGTGACGCGGCTCGACCTGGAGGTGCGCCTGCCGTTCGCCCTCGCCATGCTGGGCACCGTCCTGCTGACCCAGTACGCCTGCACCCGGCTGTGGAAGCTCCCGGCCTTCGATCCGCGGAGCGCCCTGATCTCCGGCCTGTCGCTCTGCCTGCTGCTGCGCACCAACTTCCTCCTCTTGGCCGTCCTCGCCGCCGTGATGACCATCGCGGAGAAATTCGTCCTGCGCTGGCAGGGCAAGCACGTGTTCAATCCGACCAACTTCGGGATCGTGGCCATGATGCTGGCCATCGGCGGCCAAGTCTGGGTCTCCCCCGGCCAGTGGGGGAGCGCCGCCTTCTTCTCCTTCCTGATCGCCTGCCTCGGCGGGCTGGTGGTGAACCGGGCGGCGCGCAGCGACGTCACGTATGCCTTCCTGGCCTTCTACCTGGCCCTCCTCTTCGGGCGCGCCCTCTGGCTGGGACAGCCCACGGCGATCCCGCTCCACCAGCTCGGCAGCGGCGCCTTCCTGATCTTCACCTTCTTCATGATCTCGGACCCCAAGACCACGCCCGACTCGCGCGCCGGGCGCGTCCTCTTCGCCCTGCTCGTCGCCCTCGGCGCGGGGTACGTCCATTTCGTGCTCTACCGTCCCAACGGGCTGATCCTCTCCCTCTTCTTCCTGTCCCCGCTGGTGCCGCTGATCGACCGGCTCCTGCCGGGGACGCGCTACGCCTGGGAGAGGCGGACGGCCCCGACCCCCGCAACGGCAACAGCTCTCCTCGAAGAAAGGAGATACGCGTGAAACGGCTCGCCCTGTCCCTGCTGACTCTGGCGCTCCTGGCCACGACCGCTCGGAGCGCCCTCGGTTTCTGCGGCTTCTACGTGGCCAAGGCGGACACCAAGCTCTTCAACAAGGCGTCGCAGGTCGTCCTGGTGCGCGACGACGACCGGACCGTCCTGACCATGGCCAACGACTTCAAGGGGGATCCCAAGGAGTTCGCCATCGTCATCCCCGTCCCCACCTTCATCAAGAGAGAGCAGATCCATGTCGCCGAGAAGGCCCTGCTCGACCACCTCGACGCCTACACGGCCCCGCGCCTGGTGGAGTACTTCGACGACAACCCCTGCCAGCGGGTGATGTACGAGGCCATGCGCGCCCCGGCGCCGTCCGCGGCCGGCGCGGCCCAGGACGCGGAAGCCCGGGCGAAGAGCCTCGGGGTGAAGATCGAGGCCCGCTACACGGTCGGGGAGTACGACATCCTGATCCTGTCGGCCGACCAGAGCGAGGGGTTGGAGACGTGGCTGCGCGAGAGCGGCTACCGCGTCCCGCAGGGGGCCTCGCGGGTGCTCGGCGGCTATCTCAAGCAGGGGATGCGGTTCTTTGTCGCCAAGGTGAACCTGAAGGAGCAGTCCAAGCTCGGCTTCTCCTACCTGCGGCCGATCCAGGTCGCCTACGAGTCGCCCAAGTTCATGCTGCCGATCCGGCTCGGCATGGTCAACGCCGACGGCCCCCAGGAGCTGTTTATCTACACCCTGACCAACCAGGGGCGCGTCGAGACCACCAACTACCGCACGGTCCGACTCCCCTCGGACGTGGAGGTCCCGCTGTTCGTCAAGGACGAGTTCGGCGATTTCTACAAGGCGATGTTCGCCCGCCAGGTCCAGAAAGAGGACATGCGGGTCGTCTTCCTGGAATATGCCTGGGACATGGGCTGGTGCGACCCCTGCGCCGCCGATCCACTGTCGAACGACGAGCTGCGCGAGCTCGGGGTCTTCTGGATCGAGCGCCGGGCTCCGCGGCCGGACATCATGCCGCAGGCCCAGAACGTTTTCGTCACCCGTCTCCACGTCCGCTACGACGCGGCGCACTTCCCGGAGGACCTGGTCTTCCAGGAGACCGGCGACCGCACCAACTTCCAGGGGCGATATATCCTGCGCCACCCCTGGAGGGGGAAGGACCAGTGCAGGGAGGCCCAGGAGTACCGCCGGGAGCTGCCGAAGCGTCTGGACCAGCAGGCGGTGACCCTGGCCTCCCTGACCGGCTGGGACGTCAACAAGATCCGCGGCCGGCTGAACCTCAAGGCCGGAGGCCCGCCACCCGAAGAGGACGAACCCTGGTGGAAGACGATCTGGAAGGATTGACGGTTTCTCCCCCTTCGGAGCTCACCTCCGGAGGGGGAGCCAAGACTAAACCTTCGCCCCGATCCGCACCGGCTCCAGCGCCTTGACCGCCGGCCCTTCGACGACCTGGCCGTCCGGGCTGAAGCGGCTGCCGTGACAGGGGCAGTCCCAGGTCTTCTCCAGCGAGTTCCAGTGGACGATGCAGAAGGCGTGCGTGCAGACCGGCGAGACGGCGTGGACCTTCCCCCCTTCCTCGCGATAGACCGCCACCCTCTCTCCTTCGATCTCCACGACCCGCCCCTCGCCGACCGGGATCTCAGAGACATCGCTCACCCTGGGAACGGTGACCCGGTCCTTGACGAAGGCCGCCGCGGCCTCCAGATTGAGCTTGGCGAGGTGCGGCCCGGCGGCGAGCGGTTTGATGCGCGAGGTGCGGTAGACGTCCGCCCAAGGGTTGGCGCGGCCAAGGGCGAAGTCGGCCAGGAGCATGCCGCCCAGGGTGCCGAAGACCATGCCGGTCCCGGAATAGCCGGTCGCGACGAAAACCCGGTCGGCGGTCAGCGCGTGCCCGATCAAGGGAAGGCCGTCCGGAGGATCGTAGAACTGGGCGTTCCAGCGGTATTCGATGGATTCCACGTCCCAGCGCTGGCGGATGTACTCCTCCAGGGCCTGGTAGCTCTCGTCCCCCTTGTCCTCTCCGGTCTTGTGGTCCTTGCCGCCGACGATCAGCAGGTCGCTCTGCTCCTGCCCGGCCGGCTGGAGACGCGTGTAGCTGTAAGGCTCGGCGGTATCGAAGAAAAGGCCGTCCGGCGGCGACTGGCCGCGCAGCTTCACGGCCATGACATAGGAGCGGAGGGGCTCCAGCTCAGCGTGAAGCAGGGTGAAGCCGGCCGGCGTGTGCGTCGCGAAAAGGACCGAATCGGCGGTGACCAAGCCGCGCTCCGTGACCACCAGGCAAGGCTCGCCCTTCTCCCCTCCCTGGACTTCGACGACCCGCGTCTCCTCGTAGATCCGGCCGCCGCTCTCGACGATCTTGCGCGCCAGGGCGGAGAGGTAGGACAGCGGATGGAACCGCGCCTGGTCGGGGAAGCGCACCCCCGCGGCCACCGGGAACGGCAGCGGCACGTCGCGCACGAATTCGGCGGCCATGCCCACCTCTCGGGCGGCCTGGGCCTCCTCCTCCATCCGCGAGACCTCGTCCTGGGATTCCGTGTAGAGATAAGCCGGGATGCGCGCGAAGTCGCATTCGATCCCATCTTCTTCGACGAGCGACGCGATCTGGGCGATCGCCGCGCGGGTCGATTCGACGACCGTGCGCATGGCTTCCCCTCCGAACTTCGAGGTCAGCTCCTTGTAGCGGCGGTCCGGCACCTGCGTGACGTGGGCCGTGGTGCCGCCGGTCGTGCCATGGCCGACCCTGTTCTGGTCGAGCACCGCCACCCGCTTTCCCTCCCGGACCAGCAGACGGGCCGCGGTGAGCCCGGTGATGCCGGCGCCCACGATCGCCACGTCGACCCGGATGTCGCCTTCGAGCGGCGGGAAGACCGGAAGCTTCACGTTGTCCCATAGAGGCTGATTCTCGGCGCTCATACCCGTCCCTCCTTTCATCTCGGAGGAAAGGCGCCGCAAGGGAAATGCCAGATCAGTTGATGTAGCCCAGCGCCCGCAGCTCCTCGAGCAGCTTCTCATCGGCGGCCGAGGTGCGGGCGCTCCCCCCCCGCCGTGCTCCCCAGGAGCGGATCTTCCGCAGCGGATGGGCCGCGCGGAAGTCCTCCGAATAGAGCTCCGTCCAGGCCCGGCCGGCGAAGCTCTCCGCCACCGGCAGTCCGAGTCCGTAGAGGATCGTCGGAGCCATGTCGTGGATGTGGATGCCTTCGATCTCCGCGTCCGGATCGATGTCCGGCCCCGCGGCGAAGAAGACCCCGTGGGTGGTGGTGGTGTGGGTGCCCGAGATCCGGCTGATATCCGAGATCGCTCCGTCGAACCTCTCTCCCCGCACGCGCAGAGCCCGCGTGGCGCCGTCCGGCGAGACCCCGGCCACGAAGTCCGCTCCCTGCCGGGCCTCTTGCGGCCGGGCGTCGCGCACGTGGAAGACCGGAGCCCCGGTCTCGTAGGTCACGGCCGCGAGGTCCGCCGCGAGCCGGCGCCGGAGCGCTTCCCGCTCCTCCGGCCGCACCGTCCCTCCCGGCTCCCTCCCCGTCTGGACGAAGCGGAGGAATTTGGCCCGCCGGAACGAGGGGGTGCCGTAGGTGTAGACCCGGCTGCGCGTGAAATCGATCGCCCCACCGCTCCTCGCCAGATACCCGAGCCGCTCCAGGACCGTGTCCATGTCGAGCAGGATCTTGACCTCTTCCTTGCGGGCGGCGTGGAAGCCGTGGTCGGAGAGGACCAGGACGTTGACCCGGCGGGGCGCGGCGTCCAGGATGCGGCCGATCGCCTGGTCGACCGCTTCGTAGACCTGGGGCACACGGCCGCGGTACGCCTCGAGGTCCCGCGGATCGACGCTCTGGAACGCCTCGGGCTCGAAGTATTTCCAGAAGTTGTGGCTGACGATGTCGGGGCTGCGGAAGTAGGCCAGCAGCAGATCGTGCTTCTCCCCGGCGAGCCGGACCGCCGAGTTGGTGATCACCGCGTCCCGGAGCTCGGCCTCGTCCTCGGCCCGGAACAGGCCGGGGCTCTCCCGGGCCTCCTGCAGGTCCTCCAGGAAGCGCGGCAGATAGGAGGACGGCGAGACCCGGCGGCCGAGGTCGAGCAGGGCGCGGTCGGTCACCACGACCCCGTTGACCTCCTCGGCCGGCCAGGAGCCCCACCATCCGAGCACCGCCACCCGCCGTCCCACCTTGCTCAGCATGTTCCAGAGGGCGGGAACCTTCCGCACGTCGGACGAGATGGGCACGTCCCCTTTCGGCGTGGGCACGACGAAGTCGGTGATGCCGTGCTCGGGAGGCCTGACGCCGGTAGCGATCGTCGTCCAGATGACCGGCGACGAGTTGTAGGCAGTGCGCAGCGTCCCGCTCACCCCGCGCTCCGCGATCTCCTCCAAGTGCGGGAGCTTGCCCTCCTCCCAGAGCCGCCGGATCACCTTCCACTCCCCGCCGTCGATGCCGATGACCACGAGAGGGCGGGGACCGGCGGAGGCGGGATCGCGGCGCAGCCAGAGGAAGCCGGCGGCGAACGCGACGGCGAGGAGGACGAGAGCGAGGAGGCGTCGCATCGGCCGGGAACTCTACGCGAGTCTGGCTGGAAAAACGACGGCCCTCCTTGCGGAGGGCCATGGGATGAAGAGATTAGCTTCCTGGCAGCGACCTACTCTCCCACCCACTTTCGCGGGCAGTACCATCGGCGCAGAGGGGCTTAACTGCCGTGTTCGGAATGGGAACGGGTGTTTCCCCCTCGCCACAGCCACCAGAAAAGCTGAAACTGGAAAGAACTTTCTCATGACAAAGAATCGGGTCAGGGCGACAGGGTCCGCCGGGAGGAG
>DASVEF010000107.1:0-6215 GCA_036380715.1 Thermoanaerobaculia bacterium
GGGACAGCGGAATCCAGTCGCCGCTGAGGAAGGCGATCTCCAGGTCCTCGCCCCGGAAGCCCGGCTCGGTCTCTTCCAGGTACTGGACGAGAAGGCCGAGGGTGGAAGGCACCGAATTCCAGAAGGTGACCCGCTGGTCGAGCACGAGCCGCAGGAGAGCCGCCGGGTCCTGCACCTGCTCCTGGCGAGCCAGCACCAGCGTGGCCCCGGCTCCCAGAGCGCCGAAGACGTCATAGACCGACAGGTCGAAGCACACCGAGGAGACCGCTAGCACCCGGGTCTCAGGCCTCACGCGGAGCTCGCGATTGACCCAGTTGATGAGGTTGACCGCGCTGTGATGCTCGATCATTACGCCCTTGGGCGTGCCGGTCGAGCCGGAGGTGTAGATGGTGTAGGCCAGATCCTCCGGCCGGGGCCGCAGCGACAGCGGCTCCGCCGAGTAGATCCCCAAGACCTCAGGCGCGAACAGGACGATCTCGGCCGCGCAGCCCTCTGGCAGCTCATAGAGCCGGTCGGCGAGGATCTTCCTCACGCCGGACTGGCGCACGATGTAGCCCTTGCGGGCGGCCGGGTAGTCCGGTTCGAGCGGCACGTAGGCCGCGGCCACCTTGAGCACCGCCATCAAAGCGATGAGCAGCTCTGGAGTGCGCTCGAAGCAGACGCCGACGTTGTCGCCGGGCTCGACGCCCTGACCGAGCAGATGGCGGGCCAGGCGATTGGCCTGCTCATCCAGCTCTTCATAGGTCAGCTCCCGGCCGGCTCCCACGACCGCCACCCGCTCGGGATAAAGGGCGGCCTGCTCCTCGAAGAAGCTGTGCAGCGGCCGCTCGCGCGGGTAGTCCCGGACCGTGTCGTTGTAAACCGAGATGAGCTGCTCGCGCTCCTCGGGTGACAGCAGGCTCTCGGCCCCGAGCGGAGTCTCGGGAGCACGTGCCAGCGCTTCCAGGATCTGCTGGTACAGCACTGCAGCTCGATTGACGTCGGTCTTCTCAAAATACCGTGGCGAGTACTTGATGCGGACGAAGAAGCTTCCCAGAGTGGCGGAGACCTCCAGGTCGAACAACGTGTTCGTCATCTCGTTGCTCTGGAGGCTGATGCCTTTCCGGGAGGAGCTGGAGGCCGTCGGCTGGAACAGCACGTTCTCTTCCACGTCTTCCGCGACATGGAAATCCATGTAGTTGAAGAGCGTATCGAAAAGGGGATTCTCGGCTGTCTGCCTTGCGCCGAGCAGGGCTGCGATGTCGACCAGCGGGATCTCATGCTGCTTCTCCATCGCCAGATAGCGACTCACCCGTCTGAGCAGCTCACTCCCGCTGTCTCCGCGCGCAAGCTGCAGCCGGACCGGGACGGTGTTGAGGAAGCAGCCGATGATCTTGTCGCCATCCGGAATGCCCGGCCGATCATTGGTGACCACGCCGGTCAGCACATCTTCTTCACCTGAAGTGAGATGGAGCAGGTGAATGTGAGCCGCCAGGCAGACCGCTTGGAGCGAGGTGTTGTGCTCGCGCGCCCGAACTCGTAGGCCCGCGAGGAGCTCGTTGCTGAGCGGATGATGCACCGTCTGCATACCGTAGGCGGTGCGCTCGCGAGTGGTGGCCCGATTGAATGGCAGCTTGTTGCGGCTGCTGCCCGCGAGGGTCTCGCGCCAGAACGCCTCGGTCGCTGCGGACCGGCTCCGGCCCAGGGAGATCGCCAGGTAATCCTTGTAGCTGTTGATCAGCGGCGGCAGATTTTCCAGTCTCTCCAGGTCCGGCCGTGCGGAGAAATCATTGAGCTCGGTCCAGAATGTGACGTTGCTCCAGCCATCGATGATGGCGTGATGCCAGCTCCAGACGGCGTAGTGGAGGTTCCCTCCCAGGCGGAACAGCTTGAGCCGCCACAGCAGCCGCCCGTCGAAGGCAAACTTCTCGCGCAGGTCCTCGTCCCGGTACTGCTCGATCCTGTGCCGCTGTTCCTCCTCGGAATGGCCCGACAAATCCTCGACGTCCGGCTCCAGGTCGATCCGGGCATGCACGACCTTCATCGGCTCTTCGAAGTCGTAGAGGTGGAACGTGGTGCGGAAGACCGGATGACGCCCCGTCAACAGGCTCAGAGCGCGATAGAAGCGCTCGGTGTCAGGTATCGACAGCAGATAGGTGTGCTGGTCGTGGTAGACGGGTTGCTCGGGCAGGAGCAGCGAGTAATAGATCATCCCCTTTTCGATGCTGCTCAGGGGGAAGAAGTCCTCATAGCCAGCCGGCAGCTTGGTCCGCTGCCGCTCGTCGGCGAGGACGGCCTGCTTGAGCCGCTCGATCTGAATGAGGCCCGCGGCATGCTCTTCCGCCAGAGAAGCGGCGGTGCTGCCTACCAGGCGGGCGGCAAGAGCTGCAAGCGACTGGTATTGGAAGATGTCCTGGACCTGGAGAGAGGCCCCCAACTGCTCATTGACGCGGCTGACCAGGCGCACCGCCTTGATCGAATCGCCGCCCAGGGCGAAGAAGTTGTCCTCCGCTCCGACCCGTACAAGAGCGAGCAGGTCGGCCCAGATTCCGGCCAGCTCCCTCTCGGCCAGAGTGCGAGGGGCGACGTAGTTTTCTTTGCTACGGACCCTCTCGGGAGAGGGCAGGGTCTTGCGGTCCACCTTGCCATGGGCGGTCAACGGGAGCCGGTCGAGTAGCACGAACGCCGCGGGCACCATCGGCTCGGGCTGGCGCTCGCGCACATACTCGCGCAGTACCGAAGCCGTCACCTCCGGTCCAGCCGGCACCACGTAGGCCACCAGGCGGCGATCGCCCGGCTCGTCCTCGCGCACGATCACTGCGATCTCGCGCACGCCGGCATGGGCGGCGAGCACGGCCTCGATCTCTCCCAGCTCGATGCGGAAGCCGCGGATCTTGACCTGATGATCGATGCGGCCCAGGTGCTCGACATCGCCGTCCGGCCGGTAGCGCGCCAGGTCTCCGGAGCGGTACAGCCTCGCGCCGGGCTCTTGCGCGAATGGATCGGGCGTGAAGCGCTCGGCTGTCAGCTCCGGCCGGTTCAGATAGCCTCGCGCCAGACCGGCTCCGCCCACGCACAGCTCGCCCGGCACGCCGATCGGCGCCGGCTGGAGAGAACGGTCCAGCACCCGCAGGCTCAGATCCGGAATGGCTCCGCCGATCGGGCTTCCCAGCCGGTCGAGGTCTCTTGCCGCGATCGGCCGGTAGGTGACGTGCACAGTCGTCTCGGTAATGCCGTACATGTTGACGAGGAGCGGGCGCGCGTCCCCATAGCGTTCGAACCAGGGGCGCAGGCTCTGGGGATCCAAAGCCTCGCCGCCGAAGATCACCAGCCGCAGGTCCGCGATCGGATCAAGGGCGGCGTCGGCCGCGGTGAGCTGGCGGAAGGCCGAAGGGGTCTGGTTGAGCACGGTGACGCGCTCGTTCCGCAGCAACTTGTGGAAAGCCTCAGGCGAGCGGCTGGCCCAGTAGGGGACGACCACCAGCCGTCCGCCGTAGAGCAGGGCTCCCCAGATCTCCCAGACCGAGAAATCGAAAGCGTAAGAGTGGAACAGAGTCCAGACGTCGTGCTCGCCGAAGCCGAACCAGGGATCGGTGGCCTCGAAGAGGCGGACGACGTTCTCATGCCGGACCAGGACGCCCTTGGGCTTGCCGGTCGAGCCCGAGGTGTAGATGACGTAGGCCAGGCTCTGAGGCGTGGCGCCGCCGAGGATCTCGCCGTCTCTCTCGGGCAGCTTCTCATCCAGACAGACCAGATGGGCGCCGGAGGCAGGCAGGTCGGCGACGAGCCTGCGTTCGGAGATGAGAACCGGAGTGCGGCTGTCCTCCAGGATGAAGGCCTGCCGTTCGCGTGGGTAGGCCGGATCGATGGGCACATAGGCGCCTCCGGCCTGGAGCACGGCGAGGATAGCGACGACCATTTCCGGGCTGCGCTCCAGGCAGAGGGCCGCCGGCACTTCGGGACCAACGCCGAGGCTACGCAGATGGCGAGCGAGCTGATCCGCCCGCTGACGCAGCTCGCTGTAGGTCATCTGCCATTCTTCGCAGGAGACCGCCACAGCTTCGGGCCGCCTCGCAGCCTGCTTGGCGAAGATCTCGTGCAGGCAGGCCTGGCCCAGACCGGAGACCTTCTGGATGTTCCAGTCGATCAGAAGCTGACGCCGCTCCTGCTCAGTGAGCAGGGGAAGCTCGGAGACGCGTTGCGCCGGATCGCTGACGGCGTTCTGCAGCAGCGTCTTGAAATGTCCCTGGAAGCGCCGGATCGTCGCGCCGTCGAACAGGTCCGTGGCGAATTCCCAGAAACCGATCATTCCGTTGGAGGCTTCCGTCAAGGACATCGTCAGGTCGAACTTGGTGCTGCCTTCCTCGGTGTGCACGGGCTCAAGGACGAGGTCCGGCAGCTCGAGCGAGCCCATCGGCGCGTTCTGGAGGACCAGGACGACCTGGAAGAGAGGCGAGTAGGCGAGGCTGCGCTCGGGCTGGAGCTCTTCGACGAGCTTCTCGAAGGGCAGATCTTCGTGTGCGTAGGAGGCGACCGTCGTCTCGCGCACCTGGGCCAGGAGATCCGCGAAGCTCTGACCCTCTCGGACTGTGGAGCGCAGGGCCAGGGTGTTGACGAAGAAACCGATCAGGTTTTCCGTCTCGATCCGGTTACGGCCAGCCAACGGCGAGCCCACCACCACGTCCTGCTGGTTGGCCAGACGAGCCAGCAAGGCCTGGAAGGCAGCCAGCAGTGTCTGGAACAAGGTCGCGCCGTGGCTGCGCTGGAGCTCGGCCATTCCAGCCATGAGATCCGGGCCGAGCGCGATCGAGGCCTTGGCGCCGCGATAGGTCTGCATGGCGGGCCGCGGCCGGTCGGTGGGCAGCTCCAGCAGGGCCGGAGCCCCTTCCAGTCTGCGGCGCCAGAAGGCGATCTGCTCGTCGAGCACCGGTCCTGAGAGCCACTCGCGCTGCCAGAGCGCAAAATCCGCGTATTGGATTGGCAACTCGGGCAACGAGGGCCGCTCCCCATGCGAGAGTGCCTGGTACAGCTCGCCGACCTCGCGCACCAGGACGCCCATCGACCAGCCGTCCGCCACGATGTGGTGGACCGTGAAGAGGGCGATGTGGTGCTCCTCGGCGAGCCGCAGCAGGGCCGCGCGCACCAGCGGTCCCTGTTCAAGGTCGAACGGCCGGGCCGCCTCTTCGACGCCCAAGCCTTTGGACTCGCGTTTTCTCAACCCCTCAGGCAAACCGGAGAGGTCGATGACGGCCGGGTCGAGCAGCAGAACGGGAGCGATGACTTGAACCGGCCGCCCTTCGGCCAGAGCGAAGGTCGTACGCAGCCCCTCGTGGCGGGCGGCCACCTCGTTGAGGCTGGCGGCCAGCACCGGCCAGACCAGCCGTCCCTTGAGGCCCAGAGCCAGCGGGATGTTGTACACCGAGCTGTTGGGCTGGAGCCGGTCGAGGAACCAGAGCCGCTCCTGGGCGAAGGACAGCGGCAGCCGCTCCGGCCGGGCTCGGCGGGCGAGCGGCTGGCTATGGACGGTCCGGCCCTCTCTCCTCAGCCGCTCAATCGTCACGGCCAAGCCGGCGATGGTGGGCTGCTCGAAGAAGTCCGGCAGCGGCAGGTCCACCTCGAAGCGCCGCCGTACCCGAGTCAGCACCTGGATCGCTGACAGGGAGTGGCCGCCCAAGGCGAAGAAGTCGTGCCCGACACCGATGCCCGAAGTGCCCAGCACCTCCTCCCAGATCTCGGCCAGCGCAATCTCCACCTCGCCCTCGGGCGCTACGTAGCCACCGGCTCCGGCCAGGTTGGCCACCTCCGGCTCGGGCAGGGCCTTGCGGTCCACCTTGCCGTTGGCCGTCAAGGGCAGCTCGGCGAGAGCCACGAAGACGTCCGGGATCATGTAGGCCGGCAGGCTCTCGCCCAGATGAGCCTTCATCTGCTCGGCCGAGGGAGCCTCGGGAGCCACCACGTAGGCGCACAGGTATCTCTGTCCCGTCCGGTCCGTTCTCGCCACCACCACGGTTTCGCGCACGGCCGGATGGCGGGAGAGCTGGCTTTCGATCTCTCCCAGCTCGATGCGGAAGCCGCGGATCTTGACTTGGTGGTCACTCCGGCCGAGGAACTCGATCTCGCCCTCCGGCAGCATCCGCCCCAGGTCGCCCGTGCGGTACAGGCGCGCTCCCGGCCGGCCGGCGAACGGATCGGGCACGTAGGAAGCTGCCGTCTTCTGTGCGTCCCCCGCATAGCCG
>DASVEF010000108.1:0-25771 GCA_036380715.1 Thermoanaerobaculia bacterium
GTCAGTAGAGGGCATGGATGAAGGCGTTTTTTGGTGGGTTCTTGGGATCTATCGTAACGAGATGGCCCGTATAAGAGCGATATGGGGAAGGGCATTGCAGGCCTTGATGGCACTGGGGGCACTGGATGAGCACGGACTGGCCCTCATCGAGGGCATAAAACCTTTCGAAGGCGTGGACGCGCCGCAGGGGGATTCTCTGCACCGCGTCACACAAGGTGCAGGAGTAAGTCACTCGAGCGAACAGCCAAACAAGCAGCTTCATCCGGTATCCCAGGCCGGATGGCTCGGCCGCAGAGGCTTGCCGGCGGCGCGAAACAGCTCGGCAATCGCTTGGTGGGGTCCGAAAACCAGCCGGACGAATTGCAGAGGAACACGACAGATCGGGCACTGCAGAGGATCCGGCCCCTGGGCGCAGCGCCGCTCGCGCCACGACAGCAGGCACACCGGAGTGTCGTCGCTCTGCGGTGTCGGGGGCTGGTTTTGGCCGAGGGCTTCGCGTGCGTGCGCCAGGTAGTGCTGCCGCCAGCGGGTGGCAAACAGGCCGGAGTAGCGCACCATCTTGAAGTGCTTGTCCGGGATGTGACGGATCAGACGGCCGATGAAAGCGAGTACCGGCAGGGTCTTATACGAACGCTTGCCGCCTTGCGCGTAATCCTGGAAGGCGAAGCGGACTTTGCCCCGCTCGGGGTCGTAGTGGGTGATGCGGTACTCGGCCAGCACCGCCCGTTTGGTGTAGCGGCCGATATAGCGCAGAGTGAACCTGGGGTCGCGCAGGCTGGCACCGATATGAGCGTACCAGACCATTTCATACAGCCGCCGCAGCAGGGCGTTGAAGCGAGGGTAGTGGGCCAGGAAGGCCGCCTTCTTGGAGAAACGCAACTCGCCAGCGCGATGGGCCCGGCGCAAAGCGCGGATGAGATGGTAGCGCCACATCTTCTTCAGAGCGCCGTGGGCCATCAGCCAGCCGTCGCCGTACGGGCGGACCCAGCGACTGCCATCCAAGGAAAGCCCGCCTTCGGTGACCAGCAGGTGCAGGTGCGGATGCCACTTCAGGTCACTGCCGAAGGTGTGCAGCACTGCCATAATGCCCAAGCGCATCCCATGCTGCTCCTGCGCCCACTGAGACAGAGCCGCTGTCGCGGCGCTGAACATCAAGTTCAGGGTTGCCGGCCGGTTGAAGCTGAGCACGCCGCGCAGATGAGCCGGGACCGCCAAAACCAGATGATGGTACGCGACGTCGAGCAGGTCGTTGAGCACGCCGGCAGCCCAGCGATCGGTGGCGTGTTTGCCACAGGTGGGGCAGAAGCGGGACTTGCAGGAGTGGGGGACAACCTCGATGCGCTGGCACTGCGGGCAAGTGTAGAGGTGGCAGCCCAGCGCCGGTGTACGGCAGGCGATGATCTTGCGCACCGTCTCGAAGACCACCGGACGGATCCACTGCCGTGTCGAGCGTACAAACGTGTCCCAATGCGCCACGAAAATTGCCGCCAGCCTGTACCGGATCTCGGTGCCGACCGCAAGCATGAGAGCCCGACGATATCTCGCTACCCAGCCGCTGTCACCTCAACTCCAACCGCCCCCAGCGTCCATCATGGCCACGCCCCCCCGCCACCAAGGTTCGCGCGCGACAGCGCGCTAAGTTCTAAGGTGCTAAGGGGGCGGGGAAGATACAACTCGGTTCAAGGAAGCGAGGGCCGCAGAACCCCGCTGCTCAAACGGGCGCCTGACGGCGCCGCTTAGCAGCATAACGTTCGGCGGCCATCGGTAGCCAGGGGAAGTACCCGGCAGGTTGCACAAGGAAGATAGCGGAGTGTCGACAATCTTCATATCCCATGCCTCTGCTGACAAGCCATTTGTTCGTCGGCTCGCTTCGAGTCTCATCCACGACGGGTTCTGGGTGTGGCTGGACTCTTGGCAGCTAGAACTGGGCCAGCAGCTTCAGGGAACGCTCGGGGCCGCCGTTGACGGCTGCGGATGCGTCCTGCTCGTGTTGTCGGATGCGGCAAATCGATCTGAGTGGGTTCGACGCGAGGTGGAACTTGCGCGTGACGTGGAGAAGCGTCGTGGCGAGTCTATTCTCATACCGGTTCTTCTGGAGCCTGGTGCCTTAACGGGAGACGCCGCCGGTCTTGTCCATGTGGACTTCTCGGACTCTTATAGCTCGGGATATCGTCAGCTACGGAGTGCTCTTTCGCGGCGCGGGCTGAAGAACGCACGGCGCCCATTGTCTTCGGAGCGGCTTCTGCTTCATTTCCCGGATGGCATAGACCTCGATGGCGGGAGATTTCTCAGGTGTATTGAGGGAATCTATGCTAGACAGGGTTCCGATACCAAGCTTGCGCCTGAGCAAATTGTGCTACTGCCGAGCGAGGAGTACGAAGCGGCCGTTACAGCGCTTCATCGCCGTCACGATCTGGGCCACGCCGACCCGCACCTTCCGAAAGGTGCCTCAACTGCTCCCATCAAAGAGTTCATGGAGCAGCTCGTTGAAATCGAGGATGCGCTTATCGGCGGAGTCAGTAGGATCGTGAACAATCTGGCTTTGAAGGGAGTGTTTGGAAGCCCCTTGTATGAAACAAGTGTGTCGTACTGTAGGCTGATGGGGGTCAGGGCGGCAAAGTGTCTGAACCACGCCCTTCCACAGGGTGGGAGCGGCTATGGTGACGAGTGGTTTGGTAGCTTGATGGATGACGAATCCTGGGCGAGGTTTTTTGAGGTCCCAGAGGTTACATCGCAGAGAGTTTTCGTCCATCCTCCTGGCAAGGTGGCGAAGTGGTCAGAGAATGGCTATCGTATCTACTTTGATAAGAGGAGCGACGCTATTAAGGCGGGTGAGGAAGGTCGCCTGAACTTGGCGGAGACGTGCGGGCTGACTTGTAGGGCGAAGTTCTTGTTCCCGCAGATGCTTTACAGCGAATACGGTTTCCGGGCGATCTACGGAAAACCAGAACTGCGTTGGGATCTGGCAGGCTACACCCTCGAGAGCCAAGGCCTTTTCTTGTGGTCCTGAAACCGATAGGGTGTCGAAGGGCCGCCTAACCCTTATGAGGCCCCCGATCGTCAAGGGCTAGACGCTCCATAGGGGCTGTTTTTTTAAACAGCCCTGGAAGGGTCGCAACCCCCGCCCCTGCACTCGGACGGCCGGCTTCGCCGTCCGCCGGTGAGGGGCTAAGCGTTCGGAGCGAACTGACGCCGAGAATGGTGCCAGGTCCTATGCAGGCCCTTCCGAGCGGCCAGCGCCAGCAGGGCGGAGGAGTCCGCGATGATCAGCATCAGGACGCGTGTCGAAGAGAGTCAAGCTCGGCCCGGAGATCCTCGGCGGGGTAGTCCACGACTGGAATCCCGTGCCTTGCGCACTCGGCTGCGAAGGTCAGGCGGTCGACCTCGGCGAGCTCGGCTGCGGCCCCGGCCGACAGCTCGCCGGATTGGAACATCAACAGCGCCGCGGAGAGCTTGATGTGCCTCGCGAGCTCCGCCGGGCTACGGTCGATCAGGTACTGCTCCGGGACGTTCAGTGTGATCTCCATGAACAGGATGATCGCACGGGGGGCCTCATCAGCGCAATGCGCGCCCACCGCGGAGACCGCGATGCGTAGCCCGGCAGGAGTCGCGACTCGACCGACTCTCCCTCGCCGCCTTGGCTGACCCACGGCGTAGCTCTTGCCGTCCTCGCTCAGTCCGTGGACACGGATCGCCCGAGAGCTCGACTGGAATCAGCCACGGAACTGGCGGAGATAAGGGGAGGGGTGCTTGTGCCCCGTGTTGTCTACGTGAGAGGCCCTTTTCTGGTATTGCCTGAATTTATAGCTTTCGTCGTCGATTACGATATCCTCGGCCTCCTCCCAACCATAACGATAACTTATTGAGCCCAGGGATATGGGTTTGGGCTTTTCCTTGGACTTCTTTTTCAAATCCTTGTGAGACATCTTCTTGGAGGACTTGGAAGGCTCGTCTTCCGTAACTGGCTTGAAGATTTTCTTCGAGATCACAGGGCTGTCTTTGTAGATATAGGTCACGAAGAGGAATGCAGTACCGAGACCCTCTTGCTTCGCGAGATTGTGCCAGATCTGTTTGAATAGCTTGATTCTTTCCTTGCAACTGTCGCAGGCGCCGCACGGACCAATCAGGACCAGGTGATGGTTGGTGCGACGGGTCCTCGCTTCCAACCAATTCTTGAAAGTCTCCAGAGCCGAAGCCAAAGGTCTGATCTCTCCATCCGAGTGCGAGTTCGAATGAAAGACATCCATGCCTTCAACTCCGGTGAGCTTGAAAAGCTCGATGTAGTTGCCCGGAGGATCTTCGGCATCAACGCGTCGGCCGTCAACGTACAACTGGAAGATGACGTCATTGGCCTCTGTGGCCGTGGAAAGATGCCCTTTGACCACCCCCGCGAAGCCGTCTTCAGAGAAGGGAGATTGCCGAACTCTCGTGAACTGGTCCCACCGTACTGTCTGTTTTCCGAACTTTTCCCGAATATCGTAGGGTCCGGAGTCCCGGCTGAAGGGTCTGCCCGGATGGTGCTTTTCTTCGGCCCGCTGGACGACCGGCCTCACGGAGGCCGGCCTCGGAACCGGCGGAGCGGGGGGCCCCGCCTCGCGCATCTGCGCCACCTGAGCCCCGCGCATCTCCGCCTCCCGCTCCAGCACCGGATCGTGGACGACCGCCACTCCCGCTCCGAACGGGTTCCGCACCTTTCCTGCGCGCTGCTGCACCACGTGCGTCAGCTCGTGGGCGATCAGCCGCAGACCGGCCGGGATCGCCGGGTTGTACTGGCCCGGCCCGAAGTAGACGTTCGATCCGCAGGTGAAGGCGAGCGCTCCGATCGAGGCCGCCTCAGACCCGACGTGGACCCGCACGTCCGAGAAATTCGCCCGGAAGAATTCCTCCATCTTCCGCTGGACCACTGGAGGCAGGGGGCGGCCTCCGACCGGCGGCCCGAGCCGGACCGTCGGAGGCAGTTGCACCGCGTGACCCGGCATCCGGGGCTGAGCGACCGCGGGGATGCGGGGCTGGCCTCCGGGAAACGAGCCCTGGATCACCCGAGGTGGGCCGACGGGATGGATCGTTGCGGGGCGCGGCGGCAGCTGGTGTGGCATGCGTCTGTGACCGAGCGTCAGTCTCCTAAGATGTGCAGGCGGAGGAAATATACCCCAGCTCGGCCTATGGCCAACAGATGCTGCTCTCAAGGGGCCAGGATGCTGCGGGCGTCTCTCGCCGAGTGGAGGACTCGGAGAATCTGGAGGGGACGGGTCTCGGGGCGGTAGATGACCAGGTAAGAGTAGACCTGCCAGAAACGGAGGGGCTCGTCACACAAGTCTTCCCGCAGATGGCCCATTTGAGGCATGCGGGACAGCTTGCGCATGGAATCCTGGATCTCCCTCAGAACGCGTCTTGCGGCCTCAGGGCTGTCTTGTCGGATGTAATCGACGATTTCCTGGAGGTCTGCTCTTGCTGCTGGGGTGAGGACGAACCGGTTCATTCGGAGGCTTGGCGCTCCGAACGGATCCGCTCTTCCAGAGATTGGAAGACTTCCTCTCCGTCGATGAGCTCACCCCGCCGCGCCTGCTCCAGCCCGACAGCGATGGCGTCGCGGAGCGTATCTCCCGAGGCGCCCTGAGCGCGCTCTCGCTCAGCCAGCAGGCGGAGCCCTTCCCGGACCACCTCGCCTTCCGAGGCGTATCGGCCTGAGGCCACTCGGGAAGCGACGAAGTCCTCGAGGTCCGGGGGAAGGGAGATCTTCCGGGATGCGTGGCCAGCCATGTCGTCAAGATACATCGGTTGCTCGCGAGGGGCAATGTGCGCCGGCTCTGACCCCTTTCCGTCTGGGAATGGGAATGGTGCCAGCCGGATCTAGAGGCGCCGGATCACGGAAGGATGGCACCGTTATTGCTTAAATTTGAATGAAAACCCCGGAGGTGCTTTCCAGTATGTCTCCCAGGATTTGCCGCGATCTACTTCTCTCTCTCTCCCTGCTGATCCTCATCCTCTCTCTCTTCTCGGCTCCGGCCGGCGCTGCCTTTTGGGAACGGAAATACGACGCCGGCCCCCGTGACCAGGCGGGCTGCCCCGAGTGCAGCCCCGATGACTTCGACTTCATCCCTTCTCCGGTCCGCGCCCGCCACGCCGTCGCCGTCCGGTCCGGTGCCAGTTGGATCACCGGGCGGTCCTACGACGGAATTTCTGACAATGTGCTCACCGTGAAATACAACGACCAGGGGACCGTCCTCTGGGCCCGGCAGTGGGACGGCGGTGCGGACGACCTCGCTTTCTCCGTGGCGGTGGACGATCTGGGGAACGCCTATGTGGTGGGCACCACGTGGCAGGAGACCCCGGCCCACGGTCCCCAGGCCCATCTCCTCCTCCTCAAGTACGACGCGAGCGGCAATCTCCTCTGGTCGCGGACCTTCCGCTCCGGGATCTGGACCTGGGGGATCGACCTGCTCCTGATCGACGGCCGCCCCTATCTGGCCGCCGAGTCGTACAGCGGGGACAGCTCGATCTTTACCGAGGTGCTGCGCTACTCCGCCGACGGCGCCCTGGAGTGGGCGCGCCCCGCCCCTTCCTTCGGATTCGAGGATGAGGAGAAGGGGCCGATCGGCCTGGCCACGGACGGGCTGGGCCATGTCTATCTCGCCGGCTGGCTCTACAAGCCGGGCTTCGCGGACGTGACGGACACCTTCGTCGTCAAGCACCGCACCGATGGCCAGGAGCTGTGGGCGGCGCGCCACGACTCCGGAGGGCAGGACGTGCCGTGGGGCGTGTCGGCGGACGGGGCCTCCCGGGTCTTCGTGACCGGTCCGGGGGGCACGGCCGGCTGGGACAGCTCCGGCACCCTCCTGTGGGATACCCCCTTTACCGGCACGCCGTACGCGGTTCTCGCTCATGAGGGCTCGGTCTATGTGACCGGCACGGACGGGCGGATGCGCACCGTCCGCTACGACGCGGCCACCGGTGCGGAGATCTGGACCCACCTTGAGGACCAGAACGGGGCGAACGACACCGGGTACGCCCTCGGCATGGCCAATGGCACGCTGTTCGTCGCTGGCAAGATCGGCAGCCCCTACGGCACGCCAGACCAGGACCTGCTGATGATCGGCATCGACTCGGCCACCAGCACGCTGCGCTACATCCTGGGTGGGGGCGGCGGCGGCGACGACCTGTTCTATGCGCTGGCCACGTCCCCCGGCCGGGTCTGGGCGGCCGGTCAGTCGAACGTTGAAGGGAACGACAACTTCTATCTCCTGTCGGACGACAGCGTTCTTCCGCTCCCTCGGCTCACCGATCTCAAACTCACCCCCATCAACTTCCCGGGCGGTTGCCAGAGCCCCACCGGGCGCATCACTCTGGACCGCACGGCCCCGGCCGGCGGCACGGTGGTGACCTTGACCAACACGAACCCGGTGGCGGTCGTCCCGTCCATGGTGACGGTGCCCGAAGGCCAGAGCCAGGTCACGTTCCCGATCACCGCGCCGGCGGTCACCCAGGTGTACGACGGGATGGTGACGGCCAGCGCCGGCGGAGGGACCGACAGCTCCTCGCTCAAGGTGCGGCCGATCGCCGTGCAGGTGCTGACGCTGAGTGCGAACCCGGTGACCGGCCCCGGCCAAGTCAATGCCGCGGTCTTCCTGGAGTGCCCGGCCGCACCGGGCGACGTCGTGGTCAAGCTCTCGTCGAGCAACGCGGCCGTGGCCTGGCCGAGCGCGCCGTCGATCGTCATTCCGGCCGGCGCGACGACCGGGCGGTTCACGATCTCCACCGCCGATGTTGCTGCGACGCAGTTCGTGGACATCCGCGCAAACACCGCCGGCGGCGGCAAGATCGTGCGTCTGCAGGTGAATTAGCGGCCTTTTTGAAGTACCCGTTCCGCGCCCGCTCGAGCTCCGCCAGGGGCTTCGCGGGCGCGTCTGAGGGGCTAGCGACGGAAGATCTCGGAGACCGCGATTCCACAGACCGGAGGCACCTCCCCCGAAAGCTTTCCGCCCTTTCAGACACCCCTCAGTAACGATCCCTCCCTCTACGGCGCCTGTTCTTGGATGGGGAAGCCTGGAGACGGCGCTCGTTGTACAATAGATGTTGAAAGTCTCCAACGTTCAGGAGGGATAGACCGAGGGAGGTTGTTATGGCACGCCATTCCGCCGCGGCGGAGTTCCCTTTGCACCTCAGCGAGGTTCTCGAGCAGGAATTCGAGAACCTGGTGCCTGAGGAGGAGCGGCCGGACGAGCCTTGCGGCCGGTCGCCTTGGGACTTCACCCCCAACCAGATTCACCGCGCCGTGCTCCCTGGGTTGCTGGCGCGCCTGCGCAAGCCGGGCGACGCGGTCTGCGCGCTGCTGCGCAAGCGTTCCTCCTCGCTCTTCCGCGACATGCTGCATGACCAGGAAGAGGATCCGGGAGAGGAGGTGCTGCGGGAGGCCCTGGCCGAGGAGCTCAACCGCCTGCTGCGCGAGGACGATTTCCACCGCGATCTCGCGGACGCCTGCCGCAAGGACGGCATCCGCCTCTCGGAGGAGATGGAGATGCTGCTCGCCGATCCGCCCGCGGACCGCGAGCGGCTTCATCGACTGCTGCTGGAGGAGGCCTTGCCCGAGGCGTTCGGGAAGGTCTACGACCAGCGCCTGGCCGCGGCCTACCAGCGGGTCCACCGGCACGGGCGGGGGCTCACGGCTCTCTGCCTGTCCGGCGGCGGCATCCGCAGCGCGGTCTTCTCCCTCGGCGTCGTCCAGGGGCTCGCCCGCCACAGGCTGCTGCACCGTTTCGACTATCTCTCGACGGTCTCCGGCGGCGGCTACCTCGGCGGGCTGCTGAGCGCCTGGATCCACCGCCATCCGCGGGGGATCGACGGAGTCTCCGACGAGCTGGCCGGAGCGTCGCCGGCCGCCCGCAAGCTCCAGCCCGAGCCGGCTCCCATCGAATATCTGCGCAACTTCAGCAACTATCTCAGCCCCAAGCTCGGCATCCTGTCGGCCGACTCCTGGACCCTGCTCTCGATCTACGCGCGCAACCTCTACCTCCACTGGCTGGTCATGGTCCCGCTGCTGCTCGCCCTGCTGACCGTGCCGCGGCTCTACGTCTCCCTCCTGCAGAAGATCCCGAGGGTCGTGCCTCTGGGGATTCCCTTCTGGGCGGGGAAAGAGAACACGGAGGCGTTCCTCTGGCCGGACGGTCTGTTCGTCGCCGGCTCGCTGCTGATGACCATCGCTCTCGCCTATGTCGGCTGGAACCGGCCCAGCGGCGGCCAGCGCAGCACGACGCGGGGGTTCCTCCTCCTCTGTCTGCTGCCTCTGGCGCTCTCGGCCGTCGCGCTGACCACCTACTGGGCCTGGTACCGCGGCCTCGGCCGCCCGTTCCCGGGATGGTTGTGGTTCATCGGCCCGTCCGTGCTGATCAACCTCACCGGGTGGAGCGTCCACGCGCTCCCGGCGCTGGTCCGCGGCCGGGTCCGTCCGCTGGCGAAGCTGCGCGAGATCCCCTTCCTGATCGTGGCCGGCGCGCTCGGCGGCGTCGTGGCCATGCTGGCGGCGCGAGTCCCGTTCCTCGATCCGCTCGCGGAAAGCTCCCTGCCGTGGTACGCCGTCTTCGCGGTCCCCACCTTGTTCGGCGCCTTCGTCGTCGGCGAGACCCTGTTCGCCGGCCTGGCGAGCCGCTGGACCGACGACGAGGACCGCGAGTGGTGGTCGCGCAGCGCCGCCTGGATGCTGATCGTGGCGGTCGCCTGGGTCGCCGTTTCGGGCGTTGTGATCTTCGGCCCGGTGCTGCTCGCCCACGGGCGGGCGGCGCTGGCTTCCGTGGGAGGCCTGGCGGGAGCGGTGACCGCGCTCCTCGCCCACAGCTCGCTGACCCGGGGGAGCGCGAAGGAAAAGGAAAAGCAGGGTTGGCCCGCGCGCCTGGTGGACGCCGGGCTGGCGATCGCGGCGCCCGTCTTCGTGCTGGTCCTCCTGTCCGCCCTGTCGCTCGGGGTGAGCCTGCTTCTCGTCGCCGCTTCAGGCCTGTTCCCGTCGTTCGAGAGCTTCCGGGAGGTCGCCGCCTGGCACCTCGACGTCGTCCGCGTGACCGAGCTGTCCGGGGTCGCCGTCCCGCTGCTCTTCACCCTGGGCTTCGGCCTCGTCACGGCCCTGCTCATCGACATCAACAAGTTCTCGCTGCACGCCATGTACCGCAACCGGCTGATCCGGACCTTCCTCGGCGCGTCGCGCGAGAACCGCAGCCCGAGCGAATTCACCGGCTTCGACGCCGAGGACAACCTGGAGATGTGGCGCCTGCGCGGCTCGCTCTTCCTGCGCCGGCAGAACCTGGAGCCCGAGGGCGCGCGGCTCTGCCTGCGGCTGAAGGACTGCGTCAAGCCGCCGTCGGCGGAGATCGTGGCGCGGCACCTCTCCGCGGGCACGCGGCGGGCGCTCCAGGACTATTGCTACCCCGATCCGCCGTCCGCGGACCTCCTGGACGCCCTGGTCGAGGACTTCAACCGCATGATCGCCGGCCGCTTCGACGACGAGCTCCTGCGCGGGCTGGCGGCCACCGAGGAGGAGGTCCTCCGCCTGCAGCGGGCGCGCTCCGGCGACGAACGGTTCCGCCGCCAGCGCGACCTCCTGCTGCGCGCCTTCCAGGAGGAGATCGACACCGCCCGGCCGCCGCGGCCTCTCCACGTGGTGAACGTCGCCCTCAACCTGGTCGGGGGGAAGAAGCTCGCCTGGCAGCAGCGCAAGGCGGAATCGTTCACGTTTTCGCCTTTGCACTGCGGCAGCGCGCGCCTCGGCTACCGCGCCGCGGAGCTCTACGGCAGGGGCGGATTGAACCGCCGGGCGGTCTCGCTGGGCACGGCCATGGCCATCTCCGGCGCCGCCGCGAGCCCGAACATGGGGTATCACTCCTCGCCGGCCATCACCTTCCTCCTGACCTTCTTCAACGCCCGGCTCGGCTGGTGGCTCGGCAATCCGGGCGTGGCCGGCGCGTCCAGCTTCGGCCACTCCCATCCGCGGCTCGCCGTCAGTCCGCTCATCTCCGAGGCGCTCGGGCTCACCGACGACCGCAGTCCCTACGTCTATCTCTCGGACGGCGGCCACTTCGAGAACCTGGGCCTGTACGAGATGGTCCTGCGCCGCTGCCGCCAGATTGTGGTGGTCGACGCCGGGCAGGACCCCGAGTGCCGCTTCGAGGACCTGGGCAACGCCATCCGCAAGATCCGCATCGACCTGGGGATCCCCATCGAGCTGCGCAAGGTGCAGATCTACGCCAAGGCGCCGGACGGCAAGCCGGTCCGCTACTGCGCGGTCGGCGAGATCCGCTATTCCGCGGTCGACGGCGAGGGAGCGCAGGACGGCAGCCTCCTCTACCTCAAGCCCGCGATCTGCGGCGACGAGCCGCGCGACATCCTCCACTACAAGGCGCTGAACGAGGCCTTCCCGCACGAGTCGACCGGCGACCAATGGTTCAGCGAGTCGCAGTTCGAGAGCTACCGCATGCTCGGCTCGCACGTCGTCGAGACGATCTGCCGGCTCGGGGGGGTCACCGACCTGGCCGGCTTCCTAGACCGCGCCGGCGCCTACGCCGGCGGCGAGCCCGAGGACGAGCCGAAGGCGGGGCCGCTGAAGCTGGCGGAGGCTCCCACGGCGGCTTGAGGGTCTGGGGTTTGAAACCCCAGGCTGAGTTGTATCGACCTGACGGCGAGGGGGAGGCCCCTCCCCCTCCGGGTTCTTTCCCCCGATTCCTGCACGGGCTACTCTTCCCATGCGTGCATCTGCTACCCTAAGCACTTTGCGGAGGACGCATGGACAAAGCTTCGCCTTCCCGGCCCCTGAAGAGCTCGCTGTACATCCTCCTTGCCAGACCCGTCATCACGATCCTCTTGCTGCTCCGGGGTTGGATCGAGCGCGTCTTGTGGCCCATGAACTATCGTCTCCGGCTGGCCGAATGGTACCGGCCGCGGCCGGACGACACCTTCATCGTCTCCTTCCCGAAGTCGGGCACGACGCTGATGCAAATGATCCTTCATCAGCTCACGACCGAGGGGGAGATGGATTTTGTGCATATCGAGCAGGTCTCGCCCTGGTTCGAGATCGAGATCGGCCGGGGGAATGCCCGCGAGATCCTGGAGCGGCCGTCTCCCCGCATCTTCAAGAGCCATGCGAAACGCTCGATGCTGCCGCGGACGGGCAGGTTCATCTATATCGTCCGGGATCCCGGAGATGTCGCCCTCTCTTCCTACCACCATCACTGCCTGGTGACCGGTCGCCAGCACGACCTGAGCCGGTACGTGGACCTGTTCCTGGCGGATCGGACGCGGTTCGGCTCCTGGTTCGACCACTTCGAGTCGTGGTGGCCGCACCGCAACTCCCCGGACGTGCTCTTTCTGACCTTCGAGGAGTTGACTCGCAACCTGGAAGCGACCATCCGCAGGGTCGCGGCGTTCTGCGGCCTCGAGATCGACGAAGCCCAGATGCCGCGGATCCTGGAGCGGTGCGGCATCGATTTCATGAAGCAGCACGAAGAGAAGTTCGATCCTCGTCTTGGCCAGATCACTCCTTATCGTGGAGCGTTCATCCGGCAGGGGCGGGCCGGCCAGGGCGCGAAAGCCCTCGAGCCGCGGCAGAAGGAGCAGCTCGCGCTCAGGCTCGCGGCCATGAGCCGCAAGCTCGGCGGCCCCAGCGAAGACTACGCTTCGATCCTGCGGTCCCGGAGCGCCTGACCGCTGAACGCGGCTGACTCTCCTCTCCCGCTCCGCCGCTTCCGCGAAGGAGGCCTGCGGCCGGTCCCCGAGGCCGCTGCCGGTGACCATCCCGGAGACCGGCAAGGCCCTGCTCATGACCGGCGTCCTGCCGCCCGGGCAGGTCAGGGCGGAGCTGGAGGTGCGGGCGAAGCGGTGAGGGGCCCTCACCCCCGTCACCGGGAGAGGGGCGCCCCCAACCGCCCAAAACAAGACTCGCTGTCTTCGTTCCCCCTCTCCCGGTGACGGGAGAGGGGGCGAGGGGGTGAGGGGCCGGGGGAGGGGCTCCTACGGATCCAGGAAGAACCCCACCACGTCCACAATCACATGCGTCGACCCCGCGTTGCCGATGGACGGCCGGAGCTTCAGCTTGCCGTCGGGCGACAGCTTCAGGACGGCGTTGTTGGCGCGCGCCATGTTGGCTCGGAAGTTGAGCGTGCTGGTGGCGGGCGGCTGTGAGAGATTCGCGGGATACGCTGTCAGATAGCCCGCGCCGGTCGGCTGGACGACCGTGATGTTGATCGCCACCGCCACGGCCAGCGGCGAGACGCCGCAGCGCGCGGTCCCCACGACGTCGAGCAGCCGGTCGGTGCCGGACGGAACCGGCGCGCTGCCCCCTTCCGCGGTGCGCGTGTCGAGCAGCCGGCACGGCGTGACCGTGTAGAAATCGCCCTCCGGCATCACCTGGATGATCACGTTGGCGGTGTTGACGCTCGACTGGCCGCGCGAGTCCTTCACCGTCAGCGAAGCGTTGTAGTTGCCCACCTCCGTGTAGGTGTGCGAGATCGCCGGCGAGCCCTGGGTGACCGGCGCGCTGCCGTCGCCGAAATCGAACGTGTACTCGGCGATCGTGTCCCCGTCCGGGTCCGACGAATCCGAGCCGTCGAAGTCGACCTCCAGCGGCGCGAAGCCGGACTGCGGCGCGCCGGAGAGGCCCGCCAGCGGCGCCTGGTTCGGCGCGCACGCCTCGCTGGTATGGACCGTGTACTCGCTGGTCGCGGAGTCGTCGATCACCGCGATCAGGCCCGTGCCGCCGCCGCCGATCAGGAGGCGCGTCTCGCCCTTGACGTTGGTGAAGACGTTCCCCTGGACCGGCGCCGGCTGGGCCGGACCGCCGATCGTCACCGGCTCCGTCAGCAGGCCGCGCGAGAGACGGATGGTGATCGTGTCGCCGCTGACGCTGCCGTCGCTGATCGTGCCCAGCTCGGTCTGGTCGTTGATCCCGGTCGTCTCGTTGAAATCGATGCGGCCGTACTCGAACGACGGGACCGGCGTGTCGCCGGTGGTCATGGCCACGTAGTAGGTCACGCCGCGGTAGGTGAAATACACGTACCAGAAGCCGTTGGGCGGCGGCAGCGGATCCAGGCTGTTGTGAGTCCGGATGCGGAATTCCAGGTCGTCGTCGCCGGGCTCCGCCGGATCCCAGGGCTCGGCGATGAACGCCTCCTTCAGATCGAGGCCGGCGTTGCCCGGCGCGCCGGTCTGGTCGCCGGCCGGATCGGTGGTCACCTGCACGCCGGGGATCTGGCACGGGTCCTGGGGGATGACGACCGGCGGATCGCCCACGGCCACCGCCGGGCACGCGGCCCCCTCGCCCGCCGCGCTCTCCGCATGCACGCGATAGAAATAATTCTGCTGCGACGGCGGCGGGCTGGGCGAGTCAATGGTACGGAACGTCGCGGCCGAAACCGAAGCGACCTCCGTAAAGTTGGTGTTGTCCGTCGAGCGTTCGATCACATAACCGGTGATCGGAGTGCCGAGGTCGTCGGCCTCGAACCACTCGACGACAACGGTATTGTTGATCGCCGTGGCCGTGACGCCGACCTTGGCCGGCGGCTGGTTGTCGAACGCGGCGAGGAGCCGCTTGCCGCCCACCTGGCCCGAAATGCGGGCCGCGTCCGTGCCGCTCTGCGCGCCGCCGCCCACGCACGAGCCGACGCAGCCGTCCGCATAGGCGACCAGGACGCGCCCGTCGTCGTCGATCGTGACGTCGTTGAAGTCGAGGAGGTTGCGCCCGGTCGAGCAGGTCGTGCCCTGGGTGCAGATGGCGCCGCGCTGCACCGGATCGTTCGGCGTGGCGTCCCGCGTCGTCCACGTCTGCCCGCCGTCATAGGTCACGGCCACATAGAGATGCCACTCGACCGACAGCGTGGTGTCGGTGCCGTAGACCGGGCCGGTGCCCGTGGTGCCGAGGAAGGCCACGGCGGCGCGGCCGTTGTCCCCCGCCACCACTTCGGGGAAGACGCTGTTCTCGATGCCGAAAGCCGCGCCGAGATCGATCGGCGCGCTCCAGGTCTGGCCGCGGTCCGTGGAGACCGCGACAAAGGTCGAGCCGGCCGAGAACGCGAAATAAACCTTGTTGTCCGGCCCGATGTCGAGGTGCGGATCGGTCTCGCCCGAGGCGCTGCCCGGCACCGTGCGCACGCTCCACGTGGCGCCGGCGTCCGCCGACACCGCCACGCCCTGGACGCCCTGGCAGTTCTTGTTCGGGATGTAGACCGTGCCGTCCGGCGCAACTTTTACATGGCCGTGGAGGCCGCCGCACTGCGTGACGTTGTAGATCGGGACGGCCGGCCCGAACGTCAGACCGCCGTCGCGGCTGAGCGCGCACTGGGCGATGGCCACGTCCTGCGAGCAGTAGTACACGGCGTTGAGATAGCCGATGCCGCCGATCGGATCGCCGGCCGGGAACGGCCCGCCGCCGACCGTCTGATGGTCGACGCCGGCGTTGATGCCGCACCCCTGGCTGGGAGTCCAGGTCTCGCCGTCGTCGTCCGAGAACGACATCAGGCTGCACTTCGGCCCGAGCTGCGAGGCGAACGTGCGGCCGGTGCGGAAGTCGGTGAACAGGATCGGGTCCAGGGTGACGAGGCTGTTGTTCGGCGCCGTCCTGTCGACCCAGAGGTCGGTCTCCTGCCGGCTGCTGGACAGGCAATCGTCGCGCGTCACGCGCAGCACCTCGAGACCGGCGATGTACATGGCCGCGTTGTCGATGTGCTGGGCGCCCAGCCGGCCCACGCCGATCGAAGGCTCGCCCGCGCTCGCGCCCAGGCCCGCCGGCGGCTCGTACTGGAACATCTTCACCGCCTGGCTGCCCGGCGGAGGCGGAGGCGGGGGAGGAGCGCCGAGCTCGAACACCGCGGTCGCGCTGTAGGGAGCCCCCACGGCGAACGGCGCGCCGCTCACCGTATGGACGCCCGCGTCGGGATTGCTGAGCACCACGATCTCCGGGATCCCCGGAGCATTCGCCGAGCTCCCCTCGCCCGAGCCGCTGGGATCGAACACGTTGAGGTCCCAGTCGTCGATCGGAGTCAGAGTGATCCGCACCGTGAACCCCGCGCCGCCGCCCGGCGGAACGATGCTCAACTGGAAGTGGTCGCAGGTCGGATCCTCAGGCCCCGCGCACTGCGCCGCGCTGGGAACGACAGGCCCGCCCGTCCAGCTCACCACCGGGTTCGCCTGCGAAACCGTACCCGATGCCGGGGAAGCGGCCATGGCCGCCGAAGGCAAAAGAAGACCGATGAGGATCGCGCTCAGAGCCAGAACAAAAGGCCGCCTGATCGTCACGATGCACCCCTCCAGAAAGAAAGAATTTGCCAGTTGCTATTTGCGGACCTGTTGATGAATGTCCCCTGCCGCCCGGTACAGATGCCGGTCAACGCTGCAAGAAAAACGCCAAAATCATCGTCGAGTTTCTATTTCCTGGTGGGCTTGTAGAACAGAAGGGGAGGGATCGCTCCCTCCCCTGGGGATGAAACAAGGGGAACGGGGAGGAGGCCTCTCAGTTGTCGAGATCCACCCCGCCGCTCCTGGTTGCGTCGTGCTCTTCCAACTTGCCGTCGACGAAGCGGAGCGTCTTTGGCACTCCCGCCGATGGAGCCGCGGCCGACACGGTCCAGAAGCCCACTTTCATCCCCTTGTTCTGCCGCATGGTCCAGACCTCGACCTTCTTTCCTTTCTCCTCGGATTCCCTGACGCTTTCCGGGTTTCCAGTTACGTAGAAGACCTGACGCTTGGTCATCCCCTTCATCAACTGCCGGTCCGCGATCGCCTTCTTGATCTCGGGCGACCAGTCGGCGTGCTCGTCCTGGAGCGGAACGCGCGAAAAGGCGCGGTCGGCGGCTTTCTTGAAGTCGTCCAGAGAATGGATCTTGATGAACTTGATCACCGTGTCATTGCCGTCCGTGCGGCCGATGCCTGTCAGCTCGATCTCGGCGGTGTCCTCGTCGAATTCCATCTCGTCGAACTGCAGGGTGTCGTTGGGTCCCACCCCCCAATAGGTGCTCTGGGCGTGGTACCACCCGGCAGAAAAGCCGGTGTCGCCTTCGGTGCTGACGCCGTCGGGGGAGACCTCGACCAGCGGGAACATGTAAGTTCCCATCGGGTGCCTGCCGGTCCCGCACGGCGCGTCGATCCTCATGTACAGCGTTCCAGAAAGGTAGGCTTTGGCTTCTTTGCGCTGCGCTTTGGGGAGCTGAGCCCAAAGCTGGGCCGTAGGGCCCAGGAAAAGCAGGAGCAGCACTGCGCTTCTGAAGGATCTTCTCATCTGTCTCTCCTCATTGGAAAACAAAAGTTTAGCACGGTACGAAGCACAAGACCCCCGGCGCAACCCACTATGGGTGAAACAAAACTCTGCGGATTCGCACTCGTTCATAGAAGTTCCCTTCAACAATGAGGCACGGAGCGTGTCTCAACAGGACGGGAGGTTCAGCGATGCTCATCGACAGGTGGAGTATCCGTCGGAGCTGGAAAGCGATGATCCTAGTACTCTTTGCGCTGGCGTGGGCGGCCGAGGCGAACGCTATCGGTGAATCCCCGGACCAGCCTCGTGCTATGGCGATTGGAGGTGCGGCGGTCGATCTGTCCCTCTCTCAGGGGAGGGCCGCCTGGTTCAGAGCCCGTTTCACCTCGTCCAGTGCGCACTCCCATTTTCAGATTGAGACCAAGGGCGACAACGACACTTGTATCGAGCTCTTCCGCGATCTGACCAGTGCGCGCGCCGGGGAGCCTCTGGTGACGGATGACGACTCGGGAGATGGTCTCAATGCCAGGATCAGTTTTCCATTTGGCTATCCGTCTCCCCTCTATGTAAAGGTGGAGATGTGTGGGAGAACTCGCGGGAACGTGCGGCTGATCTCCCGGCGGTCTCTTCAGGAGCCGGCGACGTGCAATTCCGGGGGGTGCGTTTTCGCCACGACTCTGAGGAGCCAGCCAAGGGAGCGTGAGCTCCTGGCGCTTCTGCGCCAAGTCCGAGATCTCCTCGAGGCCACTCCGGAGGGACGGCGACTGCGCGACTTGTACTGGGACATCTCGGCCGAGCTCGTGGACGATGTGATCCTCGATTCACGGCTCCGCGGCGTCCTCTCGTCGCGTCTGACACCGTTCATTCCCGCGGTCCGGGCCGCGGTCGCTGCCGAGAAGGGCTTCGGCGATCTCGTCCTCTCGGCGGCCATGGTGGCCGAAGCCGAGCGCCTGCAGGCCTTGACCGTGGAGCGTCTGAGCCCGGAGACTGCGGCGCGCCTCGACCAGGAGATTGCATCGCTGCGGCTGCGGGAACGGATCGGTACGCCGATCCGGCGCGTCCTCGAGGATCTCGGGCTGCGGTCCCGTGGCATGAATCCGCCCGCTCCGCGTCCGCAGACCCTTCTCGTCAAGCTCGCGCAGGACCCGGTGGGCGCCGTCGAGCTGCGCCGGGGAATTCTGTCCTTTGGGCGGCCCGACCTCGACACCATCTTCCGCCGCCATGAAGTCCGTTCCATGGTGCCCGTCTTTGCCGACGCGGAAACGTCTTCGGGCCTGCGGCGGGTGTACAAGATCACGCTGGAGGAAGGAGCCTCGGTTTCCCGGCTGCTACAGGAAGCTCGGGCGAGCCGGAGCGTGGAGTACGCGGAGTTGGACGGTGAGATGTACGCCCTGTCCAGCGACGCCTACTTCCGTTATCAATATGGTGTATTGCCCCCGGCGAGTGCCGTGGGAGGTGTCAACGCGGTGACGGCCTGGAACGTGTCGATGGGTGATCCATCGGTTCTGGTGGCAGTGGTCGATACTGGCGTCGACTACCACTATGCCGACCTGGCGGGGCGCGTTCGCCATAGCTTGGGGTATGACTACGCGGACGAGGACCCCGACCCGATGGACGATCATGGGCACGGAACCCATGTCGCCGGGGTCATTGCCGCATCGGTCAACAACGGTTTCGGAATCGCCGGCATCGCCCCGCGGGTTACGATCATCCCGATGCGCGTCCTGGGTGTCGATGGGCAGGGCTCGTTCAGCTCCGTCGCCGCGGGGATCGAAGCCGCTGCGCGTGCGGGGGCCCGGCTCATCAATCTCAGCCTCGGCAGCCCCGACGAGTCTGCGCTCATTGAAGACGCGCTCCGCTACGCCTACGGCCGCGGCTCTCTTCCCATCGCTGCGGCAGGCAATGACGGCGACGCGGAGCTCTCTTATCCCGCCCGTTCCCAGTACGTCCTCGCGGTGGCCGCGGTCGATCGCTCCGGAAGGAAAGCCAGCTTCAGCAACTATGGTCCCGGGCTCGATCTGGCGGCTCCCGGTGTCAACATCGTCAGTGGTTGGATCAACGGCGAGACCTGTTATGCCTCGGGGACCTCGATGGCCGCGCCTCATGTGGTCGGCGTCGCGGCCCTCGTGCTCAGCCGGAGCCCCGGCCTGACGATCGAACAGCTCAAGCAGGCGTTGACCGCTACGGCCCGGGATGCAGGCCGGTCGGGCTATGACACGGATTTCGGCTGGGGGATCGTCGACGCGTCGAGGGCTCTGGCCAACTGACCAGACGGCCGGCAGAGTGTCCAAGAGGTCCTCATCGGCGGGCTTGGAACCGGGCTTGTAGAAGAAAGAGAAGGGGAGGGATCGCTCCCTCCCCTGGGCATATTTGCAACCTTTTCGGAAATCAGGGCTTTCCGATGGCGCCTTTCCGGCTGCGCCGGCGGCGGGGCTTCATTCCGAAGTCGGCGAGCGTCTCGTCGCGCGAGCCCAGCGCGCCCTTGACGAAGCTGCGCAGACGGATGACGGCCTCGCGCCCTTCGTCGACGGAGAGGCGCAACTGCTGGGTCGCCTCCATCTTGGAAGCGGCGAGCGCGTCCCGCAGGGTCCTGGTGCACCTCGCCCGCACCTGGGCGTCCTCCAGGGCTTGGCGGAACGGCGCGATGCCGGGGTGGGCCGACTCGTACTTCCTCGCCGTCGCCACCAGGGAGCTGAAGTCGTGGAACACGTCGTCCAGAGAATTTCGCGGCATGACATCCTCCTTGTGTCGATCCGGTTCATGGATCGGTTTGATCCGAAAAAGAGGGGCGTGCTCGGAACATGCCCCTCGGGGTTCAAGGGACTAGACGACAGGCTTGTCGGACGGGGAGGCCACGGCGGTTCCAGCGGCCGCTCCGGCCGCCCTCTTCGCCTTCTCTCCCGCCTTGCGCGTCCGCTTGCGCAACGGCGCCACGTTGAAGTGGACCAGGCGCTCGCTCCGGGGGCCAATCTTGCCGCGGACCACCGAACGAACCCGCATGGCCGCGTCCTTCCCCCGTGCGATGGCCGCCTTGAGCTTCTGCGTGGATTCCTGGCGCAGCGCGGTCAGCTCCTCCTGACGCGCCCTCTCCGTCTGCACCTCCACCAGCGACTGGTCCAGGATCACGAGCTCCTCCTCGATGCTCGGCTGCACGTCGGGGTTCCGCTCTACAGCTTCGCGCAGACCCTGAAGGTCGTCGATGAAGTCGGAAAACGCATTGCCTCCGGGCATGACAGATCTCCTTTCTAACCGGCCTCGCCGGTCTGATCCCCGCCCGGGTTCCCGAGCAGAGTGATGACGATCCGCGGCTCGCGCAGCTCGATCGTCACCGGTTGCGGTTGGTTGACCGTCAGCTCGCAGGCCACGTTGGCCGGCGAGCCGGTCTCCGGCTCCGGGAGGGTCTGCTGGACCCGCTCGGACTTGAGCGAGATCCGCATCACCACGTTCGGCTCCTCGCGGACCGGATGCGGCGGGCTCCCCTCGGCGAGAGGGGCGCCCCTGGCGGTTGAGACATCCTGCGTCGTATCCATACGACTCTCCTTTCATGCTTCCGTGGCCATCATTGGCCCGGAGATCAAATTCGACTTCACCAAGTGCTTAGATTGCACCGGACAACTTCTGTGTACGACTTGCGGAGACTATAGTCATAGAAAGCAGCGGCTGTCTAGGGGTGAAATACAGATTTACGCCGAATCGCACTGTCATGATCATATTTAGCGGCGTAGAAATACGAAACTAGAGATCGAGTCGTGCCTGGAGAGGTCGCGGGACGATTCTTAGTCTGCGCTGCCATTGCTTGATAACATCGCCTGACTTTGAAGGTTTCTCGGTTCGCGGCAGGATCCGTTCGCCTGCGCCGGGTCGCCGGCAGCGTGCGCCGATTAACGCGCTGCCTGCGCCGGGTCGCCCTCGGGCTGCGCCGGCTCGCACCGGGTCTGCGCCGGTTGGCGTGCGGACGGTGCCGGTTCACGGTCAGGCAGCGCCGGTTCGCCGTCAGGTGAAGCCGGCTCACCGTAGGACGGTGCGGGTTCGCCGCCATGTGGTGCTGGTTCACCGTAGGACGGTGCCAGCTCGCCGCCAAGTGGTGCCGGCTCACCGTTGGAGGGTGCCAGTACGCCGTTAGGTGGTGTCGGTTCACCGTTGGAGGGTGCCGGTTCGCCGCTAGGTGGTGTCGGCTCACCGTTGGAAGGCGCCGGTTCTCCGTCGGACTGCGCCGGTTCACGCGCGGTGTGCGGCAGAGGCCTGCCGGAGTAGATTCCAGAGCACTCCGACCGCTTCCCGGCGCGCGCGGCCTGCTCTCCGGCGCAACTCCGCGAGATCGCGACGCCTCTCCGACAGTGGAGGAGGGACCGCCGGCCAGACCCGGCTCAATCTCCTTCTCGATGGAGCCACCCTCTACCCATCCTTCGCCTTGGACGACCAGCGCCCCGCTTGGCCCTTCGACGCCGCCGGCCTCATTCAAGTAAGCCGCATCCACGAGGTCGCCGAGCTGCACCCCGGCCAGCTCCTCCAACTCGCCTCCATCGAGCACCCCACCGGCGGCGCGCGCCGGCCTGAGCGGAGGCCTATCTCGTCTGCAGGAGGTCATGATGCAAGTCAGTCTCTCCCTCAGCCCCGGCTACCGCCTGAAGATCGCGAGCCTCTCGCATGAGCGAACTGGTCGACCGCGTCATCACCGTCATCGCCGCGATCGGCGGTAGCGCCGCTTCCTGGAGGTCCTCCGCCGCTGGCTCCAGCGCCGTCAGGACAAGCGCCAGGAGCGCTCCAGCTCGACGCCCGCATCTTGGAAGAGGGCCACGCCCTCCGCAGGAGGCGTACCAGCGCGAGCGAGAAGCCCTCCAGGCCCTCTCCGAAGAGCGCGAACGCCGTCACAAGGCCGAGCTTGCGGCCCTGCAGGCTCAGATGCAGACGAAGCTGGAGGCCCTGACCCGGGCCAATGAAGCTCTTGCCCGAGACCTCGACCGCGCAAACGCGCTTCTAGGCCGCGGCGCTGGTAAGGCGGAACTGTGAGCCGGCGCAAAGCGACACTAGGTGCAGGAAAAACGGCCGAGGTCATACAATCCTCCGCATGATCGACCCTATCGACAGCCTTACTTTTTCCCTCCATGCCAATAAGGGAGCTTACGCGCTTCTCCTGGGCTCAGGAGTCTCTATGCTCTTGCCCCGATCCTGCAGACACCTGGTTAGGACTCGTCGCCGTCGGCGCTGTGGGAGCTGTGGGAAACGCGCAGCGTTTTCCAAGGGCTGTGGGAATCGCGGAGCGATTTCCACAGCTCGTCAGCTTCCATAGCGCGGCGCGGCCGCATCATGCAGCTTCCGCCTGCCGATTTTCCTCGAATCTGCTGGGGCTCAAGTAGCCCAGTGCCGAGTGTCGCCGTTTCCGGTTGTAGAAGACCTCGATGTATTCGAAGAGCTCGCGGCGAGCCTGCCCGCGCGTCTCTGGCCACCGTCGCCCTGCAAACAGCTCCGTCTTCAACGAGCTGAAGAAGCTCTCCACAACCGCATTGTCCCAGCAGTCACCCCGCCGGCTCATGCTGGCTCGCAGTCCATGGCTGGCGAGCCTCTTTTGATAACCCCGGGCGGCGTACTGGCTGCCGCGGTCGCTATGGTGGAGCAGGCCAACGCTGGGCCGGCGATAAGCCAGGGCTTGGTCCAAGGCCGCCAGTGTCAGCTCTTCGGTCAGCCGATCGCTGACGGCCCAACCGACGATCCGGCGTGAGCACAGGTCCAGCAGGACAGCCAGGTACAACCAGCCCTCCTGCGTCCAGATGTAGGTGATGTCGCCAGCCCAGCAACGATCCGGCACAGCGACGCGGAACTGTCTCTGCAGCTCGTTGGCTGCCACTTGATGGCCATGGGCCGACTGAGTTGTGGTCTTGAAGCGACGCCGGGGGCGAGCCTGCAGCCGGTCCTGGCGCATCAGCCGCGCCACGCGATGACGACCGCAGCCAATCCCCTCCTCCCGCAGCTCGGCATGGATTCGGGGGCTGCCGTAACGGCGCCGACTCTCCCGGAACGCCGCGCGAATGCGCGGCAACAGATGGCGATCTTCCCGATCCCGCTGGCTCTCCGGTCGTGAGAGCCAGCGGTAGTACCCGCCGCGAGACACGCCAAGTGCGTCGCACAAGCGCACCACGCTGTGCCGGTCGACGTGCTCCTGGATGAAGACGTACTTCATCGCGACGGTCCCGAGAAGATCGCCAGCGCTTTTTTTAGGATGTCCCTCTCCTCACGCACCCGATCGAGCTCGCGACGCAGCCGCCGCATCTCTTCCTCGTCCGGCTTGAGATGGCCCTGGCCGGGAAACGCCTGGCGCTGATCCTCTGCCAATTCCCGCTGCCAACGACGAAGCATGTCCGGACGAAGACCCAGGTCTCGAGCCACTTCCGTCACCCGATGCCTCCCTTCGACCACCATCCGAACTGCCTCTAACTTGAACTCCCGCTTGAACCTGCGCCTGCTCTCGCCCATCGAACACCTCCTCGCCCATTATGGGCTTTTCGAGGTGTCAGCCAAACCCGGGCAAGGCCACTAGGGCGGCGCGCATCCCGACTGGCTGGGAAGTCGTGGAAGACCTTATCCGTCGCATCGCCAAAGTTCGTGGAGTGGATTGCGAACCTAATCCACCGGGTTGGTATGAGCAAACCTCCGGCGAAGCACCAACCTACTCCGGATTGTTAGCGGCTCTCGCTCGGTCGCCCTTGGAGCGGCAACAGTTACTGCGTGGTTACTTCGAGCCAAACGAGTCTGAACGTGAGCAGGGCTTAAAGGTTCCGACCAAAGCCCACCGAGCAATCGCGGCTCTAGTGGCGAGCGGTCATGTGCGAGTCATCCTAACTACCAACTTTGACCAGCTGATCGAAAGAGCCCTCGAAGAGAAGGGGATTGTGCCCACGGTCGTGAGTTCACCGGATCAGGTACAGGGTCTTCCGCCGCTGGTACAGCTCACCTGCCTGGTTGTGAAGATGCATGGTGATTATCGTGACTCGCGGATCAAGAATACGCCAGAGGAACTTTCACAATATGACAGAAGGCTCAACCGGCTGCTAGACAGGATTTTTGACGAGTTCGGACTGATTGTCTGCGGCTGGTCGGCGCAGTGGGACCCTGCCCTCTGTTCAGCCATTGCACGATGCCGCAGTCATCGCTTCACGACCTATTGGGCTTACCGCGGCCCACTCGACACCGAGGCGAATCGCCTCATCACACTGAGGCGAGCACAGGCAATCCAGATCTATGATGCCGATTCCTTTTTTGAGTCCCTGGCAGATCGTATTGAAGCTCTTGAAGAATACGATCGCCCTCATCCCCTGTCGCTTCGCATAGCAGTCGAGACTCTGAAAAACTATCTTGTCGATCACCGGCACCGAATCCGTCTTAGCGACCTGATGTCACAGGAGACAGAGGCAGTTTACCAAAGGCTGTTTTCTCCCGAACGATTCCCTCTCGGCGGAATCACATTCAATGGTGTGAACCTCTTGGAGCGCCTCCGGGAATATGAAGCGATTACGGAGCGTCTCCAGGCGCTACTTATCGAAGGTGCAGCGTGGGGCGAGACGCAACACCTCGATCTGTGGCGAAGGTCGCTAGAGCGAATCGCGAATCCGCCGCGGCCCTCTTCAGCTAGCGTTGGCTGGACCAATGTCATGAGCTATCCGGCCCTGCGGCTGCTCTATGCTGCCGGTTTGGCGGCAATAGCAAAAGGGCTTTACCACAACTTGCGCGGGCTGCTAGAGGTGCCGGCACTGGACAAAGGAGGCCAACGCGTCCCTTTGCTCATCGCTGCCGACACCATACACGTTGTGGACCACAATGTCCTCAAGACGGGATTGCGCAAGAATTGGAGCTTACCGATGTCAGAGTACCTCTTCGAGAGCCTACGGGAGCCATTGCGTGAGCACCTCCGCTCAGATGATAACTATGCCAACACCTTCGACATCTTGGAATACCTGCTTGCGCTTGCATATCTAGACCAGGATCCGGACAAAATTGGGTGGTGCCCCATAGGTCGCTTTGGAAATTTGTTGGCGATTGAAATGCGCTTCGGGCAGCAGCCAAAGGGTGTTGTAGCAAGAATCCACCAAGAGGTTGATCAATTGGGCAACTCATGGCCGCCGCTGACGGCTGGGTTGTTCGGAGGATCTGTAGAGCGGTTCAAAGAACTCGAAGCGTTATTCCTGGAGGTCTTCAAACTACGGTACGTACAATATCTTGTTTAGGCGATCGAGAACATTGACTGCTAGAAGTCTCACATAAACGGGTCACCGCTCCTGTCGAGCACAGGGGAGGAATCGACGATGTCGCATCGATCCAACACCATCGCATCGAGCCTGCTCGCCGTGCTGCTGCTTGGATGCGCAGCTACCGTCGAGTCGCCGGCACCGCGCGCGACTGAACCAGCGGCATCGAATCGCCACGAACCGCGCGTCGCGCGCTTCCGCCAGCAGCTCGAAGCCGATCGCGAGCGCCTGGGGATCCCCGGCCTGTCCGCCGCGATCCTCGAGGACGGCGAGGTGCTCTGGACCGAGGGGTTCGGCCACGCGGACGTCG